>NZ_LOQG01000040.1 GCF_001517835.1 Caviibacter abscessus | reverse complement strand
GTTTGGCAGTTACCGATTTTCCCGTTAACACAGTATCTTAGGCGTATACAGGCTTAACTGCCGGGTTCGAAATGTTTCCGGGTGTATCCCTGTAGCTATTACTACCAAACTCTTTTTTTGGACAATTAGAAATAAATAGTTAGGTAAAAAGATCTTTCCTCTTCTTTTTCTAAAGCAGTCGTATCATTAGTACTAGTCAGCTAAATGTATCACTACACTTACACCCCTAGCCTATCTACCACCTAGTCTCGGTGGGTACTCATCGAGCACTTATCTTGAAGGGGGCTTCTCACTTAGATGCTTTCAGCGATTATCCCTTCCGAATGTGACTACCCAGCTATGCATCTGGCGATACAACTGGTACATCAGTGATTCGTCCATCCCGGTCCTCTCGTACTAAGGACAGTTCTTCTCAATACTCTTTACGCCTGCAGTAGGACGGAAAGACCCCGTGGAGCTTTACTGTAGTTTGGCATTGGGTTTTGGCAATGTGTGTATAGGATAGTTGGGAGACTAAGAGATATGTACGCAAGTATGTAAGGAGTCAATGTTGGAATACCAACCATATATTGTTGAAATTCTAATCAAGCAATTGAGACAGTGCTAGATGGGCAGTTTGACTGGGGCGGTCACCTCCAAAAGAGTAACGGAGGTG
>NZ_LOQG01000039.1 GCF_001517835.1 Caviibacter abscessus | reverse complement strand
ACGTGTGCGTAGTGTCTTGTTTCTGATTCATATTCTATGTGTGCTGTATTGATTGTTATTCCTCTTTCTCTTTCTTCTGGAGCTTGGTCTATGTTTTCAAAGTCTACTTTTTCTGCTAGTCCTTTTGATGCTAATACTTTTGATATCGCTGCTGTTGTTGTTGTCTTACCGTGGTCTACGTGTCCTATTGTCCCCACGTTTACGTGTGCTTTAATTCTTTCAAATTTTTGTTTTGCCATCTCTTTTTTCCTCCAATAAATAATAATATTTTACATTAAAAAATTATATCATATAAAAATTGAAAATACTACCAAATTATGATAAAATAAATAGTCAAAGCGAAAGGAGAGAATATGAAATTAACTTCAAAAGAAAGAAATTTTTTAAGAAAAAAAGCTCATGATTTAGAACCAATTGTAAGAATTGGAAAATCAGGAATAAGCGACAGTGTTATTGAAAGTATAAAACAAGTTATAGATAAGCAAGAATTAATAAAAGTTAAAATTTTAAATAATTCAGATGAATTTATTACAAGAGAATTAGAAGATAATATTGCAAAAGCAACGTCAAGTATTTGTGTCTCATCAATAGGACATGTTATGATATTTTTTAAAAAAAGAGTTGATGAAAAGAATAATAAAGGACCAATTACACGAGAATTTTATGAATTTAGGAAGAGAAATTAAAAATGAGTAATGGAATAATTTTAAACAATAAAATAATTGATTTAGTTTTTATTTCAGCATTTATAGCACAATGTTTAAAAATTTTTTCACCTGTTTTTTCTAAAAAAAGACCTATTTTTTCACTTCTTTTTGAAACTGGTGGTATGCCAAGTTCGCATTCTGCAAGTGTTTCATCATTATGTACTTCAATTGCATTTATATATGGTGTAAATTCTGTATACTTTGCCATTTCATTTGTATTAGCAACAATAGTTATGTATGATGCAACCGGAATTAGAAGAGAAGCCGGAAAACATGCAAAAGCTTTAAACCAACTTATTACAGAAAATCAAAAAGATATATTTGAAACAAAACAATTTAAGGAATTTAAAGAATTTTTAGGACATACACCGCTTGAAGTTTTTGCTGGCTGTATATTAGGAATAATAGTTACCTTTATTTTTCAAGGATATTTAGTATGAAAAAAAGACTTGATGTAATACTTTTTGAAAGAGGTTTTTTTGAGAGTAGAGAAAAGGCAAAAAGAGAAATAATGGTTGGAAATGTCACTGTTTGTGAACATTTAGTAACAAAAGCTGGAACTATGTATAAAGATGATGAAAATCTTAATATACGTATAAAAGATAAATTAAAATATGTAAGCCGTGGTGGGCTTAAATTAGAAGGTGCAATTAAAGCATTTGATATTGATTTTGAAGATAAAGTTGTACTTGATATAGGTTCATCAACAGGAGGTTTTACAGACTGTGCATTACAGCATAAAGCTATATTTGTATATAGTGTAGATGTTGGAACAAATCAATTGGCATATAGTTTAAGAAATAATGAAAAAGTTAAAAGTATTGAAAATACACATATAAATAAATTAGATGTAAATTTACTTAATATGGGTCTTGCAGATATAGTTGTTGCGGATTTATCGTTTATATCCCTTACAAAAGTTATACCTGATATCAGAAGATATATAAAAAAAGGAGCATATCTTGTTCTTTTAATAAAACCACAATTTGAAGTTGGTGCAGATTATATTGGTAAAAATGGTATAGTAAAAGAAGAAAAATATAGGGAATTTGCAATAAATAAAGTAAAAGACAGTTTAATAGAAAATAATTATGAATTAATTAATATTATAAATTCTCCTATAAAAGGAACTAAAGGTAATATTGAATATTTAGCATATATAAAGGACGTGCAAAATTATGAAGAATTTGAAAATTAAATTTGTATCATATATTTTTGGTAGTGTCATATTTGGAGCATTACTTGGGCTTTTTGTGCCTAAATATTGTCATGCAATACCAAAAACTACTATAGTTGAAAAAAATAAGAAAAATACTAATGAGGAACTAGCAACTTTTAATGATACAGTTGAACTTGCAAAAGTTATTGAAACCATAAATTTAGTTATTGATAATTGGGTTGGAGACAAAGAAATTAATAAAGATAAATTATATAAAGCCGCATTATCAGGAATTTTAAATGAATTAGAAGATCCTTATTCAGAATATCTTTCAAAAAAGGATTTAGATGATTTTAATGATGATTTAAATGGTAAATATAGCGGTGTTGGTATGACAATCAACAAGAAAAAAGGTGAATATATGGAAGTTATTTCTCCATTTATAGGTTCACCTGCGTATAACGCAAATATACAAATAGGCGATAGAGTATTAAAAATTAATGGAAAAGATATACTTAAAAATTCAGCAGTAGAAATATCTAAAATGCTAAGAGGTAGAAAAGGAACTAAAGTTGGACTTGAAATTAGCAGAAAAAATGTAAAAAATCCAATAAAAGTAACTCTTGTTAGAGATGAAATTATCATTAAAAATATTGAATATAAGATGCTAGAAAATAACATAGGTTATATAAGTTTACTTCAATTTGGTGATGGTGTTGGTCAGGAAATGGAAAATGCTATTAATGATTTGAATAAAAAAGGTATGAAAAAAATAATACTTGATTTAAGAACAAATCCAGGAGGTTCACTAAAAGAAGCTGTTGATATAGCATCATTATTTACATATAAAAATAAGCTTGTAAGTCTTAAATTTAAAAATGAAGATGCTAAAACATATACAAGAACATTAAGACAAACATTTAATGGACCTATGGTTATATTAGTTAATGGTGGTAGTGCTTCTGCTTCTGAAATAGTTACAGGAATCTTAAAAGATTATAAAATTGCTACTATAATAGGTGAAAAAACTTATGGTAAAGGTGTAGCACAAAATATAGTGAAATTTAAAACGGGAGATGCACTTAAATTAACAATTGCTAAATATTCTACACCGCATAATGATAATATAAACAAAAACGGAATAGAACCAGATATTTATATAAAAATGGAGAATATACTTTCAACTAAAGGATATTCAATAGAAACAGAAAAGGCAAAACAAAATAGACAAAAAGAAATAGAAAAATTACTTATTGAAATACATGGGGAGAAAAAAGCTAAAGAAATAATCAACGCTGGAGATATACAATTAAAAGCTGCAATTGATTATTTAAATGGTAAAAAAGTAGTATCTGATAAGAAAGAAGGGAATTAATTGCTGTATATAGTAGGAACTCCAATAGGAAATTTAGAAGATATTAGTATGCGTGCAATTAGAATACTAAAGGAAGTTCAATATATTTTTGCGGAAGATACAAGAGTTACTAAAAAATTATTAGAACATTATGAAATAAAAAATATTATATACCAGTATCACGAACATAATAAAATTCATCAAATAGAAAATATATTAAATATATTAAAATCTGATAAAGATGTTGCACTTGTTACAGATGCAGGTATGCCTTGTATATCAGATCCAGGATATGAATTGGTAGATGTAGCATTAAATAATAATATAAAGGTTGTTACTATACCAGGACCTTCTTCAATATTATCTGCTGCAAGTATAAGTGGGCTTAATATGAGAAGAATTGCATATGAAGGATTTTTACCAAAGAAAAAAGGAAGACAAACTCTATTTTTAAAATTGCAAAAAGAAGAAAGAACAATAATAATATTAGAATCTCCAAATAGAATTTTAAAAACATTAAAAGATATATATGAGTATTTAGGTGATAGATACGTTGTAATTGCAAGAGAACTTACAAAAGTATATGAAGAAGTTTTAAGAGGAAATGTTAGTGAATTAATTCAAAAATTAGAAAAAAAAGCTATAAAAGGAGAAATAGTATTAATAATAAAAAGTTTAGAGGACTAGAATGGAATTAGAAAAAACAAATATAAACTGGTATCCAGGTCATATGAAAAAAGCTATGGATATGTTGGAAGAACAACTTAAATTAGTTGACATAGTCATAGAAATATTAGATGCAAGAATACCAATATCTAGTAAAAATCCAGTACTTTCAAAGTTAGCGAAAAATAAGAAAAAAATAATTTTATTAAACAAAATGGATTTAGTAGATAAAACAAAGTATAATTTATGGGAAAACTATTTTTTAGAAAATAATCTTGCAGATATAGTTATACCTATAAGCGTAGAAAATGGAAACAATTTAAAAGAATTGAAAAATAAAGTTGATAAATTATACGATGAAAAATTAAACAAAATGAAAAGCAAAGGTCTTAGAAAAACGCAAATAAGAGCTATGGTAGTTGGAATCCCAAATGTTGGTAAATCTAAATTTATTAATAGGTTTTCATCTAAGAGTAAGGCTGGAGTTGGTAATTTACCAGGGTTTACTAGAGGAAAGCAATGGATAACAGTTAATGAGAAATTTTCACTGCTTGATACACCTGGGGTTTTATGGCCAAGATTTGACAGTCATGAAATAGCGTTAAATCTTGCAATAACAGGCTCAATAAAAGATAATATATTACCTCTTGAAGAGGTTTGTATAGAGCTTATAAACAAAATGAGAGAATATAATTTAATAGAAAATATATTTAAGGTATATAATATTGAGGTTAGTGATATTAAAAATATTGATAATTATGAATTACTTTCTATTGTTGAAAATAGATTAAAAATTCACAATACAAAAGAACACAATTATGAACTTATTTCAAGAAAAATACTTAAGGATTATAGAAGTGGCAAATTAGGGAAATTTTTCTTGGAATTGCCTAGAAAGGAAAATGAATGATAAAATTTGAAGACTTAGGTTTAAGTCAGGATACACTAAAAGCTTTAAAAGAAAAGGGGTTTGAAACGCCATCAGAAATACAGGCTTTAGTTATACCGGAATTATTAAAAGAAAGAACACATTTAATTGGACAAGCACAAACAGGAACAGGTAAAACAGCAGCATTTGCATTACCTATACTTGAATTATTAGAACCAGAAAAAAAAGTTAAGGCAATAATTTTAACTCCTACGAGAGAATTAGCAGTTCAAGTTTCAGAAGAAATATACTCTTTAAAAGGATCAAAAGATATAAAAATACTTGCAGTATATGGTGGAGCATCTATTGAAACACAACTTAAAAACTTAAAAAAAGGTGTGGATATAGTTGTAGGAACACCAGGGCGTGTAATGGATATGATGAAAAAGCAAGCACTAAATTTAACAAACCTAGATTACTTCATACTAGATGAAGCTGATGAAATGTTAAATATGGGATTTATTGACGATATAAAAGAAATATTGTCTAAAACAAACGAAAATAAAAAAATGCTTTTCTTTTCAGCAACTATGCCTAAAGAAGTATTGCAAATAGCAAAAGAATTTATGCCAAAGCATAAAACACTTAAAGTTGAGAAAAAAGAACTTACAACAAACTTAACAGAACAAATATATTTTGAAGTTAGACCTGATGATAAATTTGAAGCACTTTGTAGAGTTTTAGACTATAGGCCTGATT
The DNA here is from genome assembly GCF_001517835.1 of Caviibacter abscessus. Lineage (NCBI taxonomy): Bacteria > Fusobacteriati > Fusobacteriota > Fusobacteriia > Fusobacteriales > Leptotrichiaceae > Caviibacter > Caviibacter abscessus. The sequence continues at coordinate 78,791 of NZ_LOQG01000039.1, read as the reverse complement.
TTTACGGTATAGTATTTTGTAAAACTAAACAAGATGTTGATGAAGTTACTAAAAAACTTAAATCAAGAGGTTATGATGCAGAATGTATACATGGTGATATTACACAAGGATTAAGAGAAAAAACATTAGATTTATTCAAACAAAAAATACTTAATATATTAGTTGCAACAGACGTTGCTGCAAGGGGTATTGATGTTTCAGATCTTACACATGTAATAAATTATTCAATACCTCAAGAATCTGAAGCATATGTTCATAGAATAGGTAGAACAGGTAGAGCAGGGAAAAAAGGAATTGCAATAACATTTGTAACACCTAAAGAAGCAAATAAACTAATGCAAATAAAAAGAATAACTAAATCTGAGATTAGAAAAGAAAAAATACCTAATATTGATGATATATTGGAAGCAAAAAAAGAATATTTAATATCAAGTATAGATGAAATTATTCTTGAAAATGACTATTCACAATATCTTGATTTTGCAAGAAAATTACTAAAAAATAGAAATGCTGAAGTTATACTTTCAGCAATTTTAAGACATGTGTATGACGATGAATTTTTAAAAGAAAATTACAACGAAATTAAAGATGTAAGTGTTAAACTTGAAGATAAGACAAGATTATTCATAGCACTTGGTGCAAGAGATAAAATGAATCCAAGTAAATTACTTGACTTATTACATAAGAAAGCTAATGTTCCTGGACGTAAAGTTAAAGACATTAAGATTATGGATAAATTTTCATTTATTACAGTTCCATTAAAAGAAGCAGAAGATATTATGAGAACTTTAAACAGAAAAGATGCTAAAAAACCAATAGTTGAAATATCAACAGGTGGAAAATCATCAGGCGGTAAAAGAAGCAGAAAAAATAAAAAAGATAAGTAGTAAATAAGGGAATATTATTATGAATGAAGAAATAGAAATTTTGGAAAATACACTTTTAAGTTCACTTGATAAAGATATTTATGAAATTATTATAAAAATAAAAGAAAGTGTATTAAATAAAGAATATGATAAATTGTCTGAGATTATAAAAAAAATTGAAGATGATAAGGCGTATGAAGTAGCAAGGATTCTATCATTTTTCCCTTTGTTGATAAACATAGCGGAAGATGTAATGACTTCAAGAAAAATAATGATGAAAAGAAATCTTAATGAAGCTTGGAAAGGTAGTTTGGAAAATTCATTTTCAAAAATAAAAAATAAAGATGTTGTTGAAAAAGTAAAAGTTATACCTGTACTTACAGCACACCCTACACAAGTTCAAAGAAAAAGTGTATTAGATCTTACAAAAACAATATATGATTTAATAAACGATTATGAAAAGGTTAAATCAAACAGAATAAACAAAGATGAATGGTTTAACAAAATAGAAAGAGCAATTTCTATACTTAAGCAAACAGATACGTTAAGAACTACACAATTACGTGTTACAAATGAAATAAGTAATATAATTGGATATTATAAATCAACATTTTTAGAAGCAATACCGGAGCTTATTATTAAATATAGGAAAAAAGCAAAAGATCTGTGTATTAATGAAGATTTAATACCAATAAGTCTTGGGACTTGGATAGGTGGAGATAGAGATGGAAACCCTTATGTAACTTGTGAAACACTTGAAGTTGCAGTAAAGGCAGCATCAACTACTATTTTTGAACATTATATTACAAAATTACAAGAACTTTATAGAGAATTTTCTATGTCAGGTGAACTTATAACTGCAAGTCACAAACTTTTAGAAATGGCAAATAAATCTAATGATACATCACATCATAGACAAAAAGAACCATATAGAAAAGCGATTAGATATATACTTGATAAAATAATTGCAAAAGCATATGAACTTGAACTTGATACAACTACAATGCCAAATAATACAAAGGAAATACCATATAAGACAAAACAAGAGTTTACAAATGATTTAATAGTTATAAAACATTCATTAGAAAATCATAGTTCTGCTAATTTAAGTTATGGGATATTAGATAATTTAATTGAAGCATCAAAAGTTTTTGGATTTTACCTTGCAAGTATAGATTTAAGACAAGATTCAAGTATTCATGAAAAATGTATATCAGAAATGCTAAAATCAGCAAATATTCATAATAATTATATAGAACTTACTGAAAATGAAAAATGTGAACTTTTATTAAAACAATTAAGAGATGATCCAAGACCATTATCATCAAATTTAATAGAAAAATCGGAATTACTTGATAATGAATTAAAAATATATTTTATGGCAAAAAAATTAATGGATATATTTGGAGAAGATGTTATAAGACAAAATATCATTTCTCATTGTACGAGTGTTTCTGATATGCTTGAAGTAGCACTTATTATGAAAGAAGCAAATATATGTAATAAAGATAGACTTGACATAAATATAGTTCCACTTTTTGAAACAATAGAAGATTTGGAAAATTCTATTAAGATAATGGAAAAATGGTTTAATATTGATATTGTTAAAAAATATATAAATGGTAATCAAGAAATAATGCTTGGGTATTCAGATAGTAATAAAGACGGAGGATATTTAACATCAAGTTTTTCTCTATATTTATCACAACAAAAATTAATTAAACTAGCTAAAGAATATGGGATAAATATGAGTTTTTTTCACGGTCGTGGTGGAACTGTAGGGCGTGGAGGAGGACCAAGCTATGATGCTATTTTATCACAACCTCATGAAAGTATGACTGGTAGAATAAGACTTACAGAACAAGGTGAAATAATAGGTGCAAAATATGGTAATTATGAAAATGGGTTATATAATCTAGAGGCTTTAGTTGCAGCTACTCTTGAATCAGTCGACTTAACAGGATATAATAATTTAGAATTTCAAAAAATAATTAAACATATATCGGATATAAGTTATAAAAAATATAGAAACTTAGTATATGAAACATCTGAATTTGAAGATTTCTTCTATGAAATAACGCCTATTTCAGAAATTTCAAAACTTAATTTAGGTTCAAGACCAAGTTCAAGAAAAAATTCTAAAAATATTGATAGTTTAAGAGCAATACCTTGGGTATTTTCTTGGTCACAAAGTAGAATAATGCTTGTTGGATGGTATGGACTGGGAACAGCATTTAATGAATACATAAAAAACAATAAAAATGGTTTAGAAAATCTAAGAGAAATGTATCAAAATTGGGCATTTTTTAGAGATTTAATTTCTAATGTAGATATGGTGTTATCAAAGGCAGATATGAATATTGCCGGTAAATATGTTGAATTAGCAAGTGATAAAAATAGTGCCACTATGATTTTTGAAATAATAAAAAAAGAATTTGAACTTACAAAAGAAATTATTTTAAAAATTTCAAATAAAACTATGTTGCTTGAAGATAATAAGGAACTTTTTGAAAGTTTATCAAATAGAATGCCTTATTTTAATGCACTAAATTATTTACAAGTTGACCTTATAACAAGAGTTAGAAATGGAAACAACAATGATAAATTAATAAAAGCAATACATACTTGTATAAACGGAGTGGCAACAGGACTTAGAAATTCAGGATAACAAAAATTTAGGAGGTATAATTTATGGCAATAATTGGTAAAAAAATTGAAGATTTCACAGTGAACGCTTATCATGACGAACAAATGATAACAGTAAATTTTGATAAAGATGTTAAAGGAAATTGGTCATTATTTTTCTTTTATCCAGCAGATTTTACTTTTGTTTGTCCAACAGAATTAGAAGATTTACAAGATAATTATAATCAATTTTTAGAATTAGGATTTAAAGTTTATTCTGTAAGTACTGATACTCATTTCTGTCATAAGGCTTGGCATGATACTTCAGAAAGAATAGGAAAAATAAAATATTGTATGATAGGAGATCCAACAGGAGCTGTATCAAAAATTTTTGATGTATATCAAGAAGAAACAGGATTAGCTAATAGAGGAGCATTTATACTTAATCCAGAAGGAGTAATTGTTGCTTGTGAAATAACAGCAGATGGTGTTGGAAGAGAAGCATCAGAAATTTTAAGAAAAGCAAAAGCAGCTAAATACGTATATGAACATCCAGGATTTGTATGTCCTGCAAAATGGAAAGAAGGACAAGAAACTTTAAAACCAGGACTAGATTTGGTAGGTAAGCTATAATGGCATTTTTAGATGAAAATATCAAAGAGCAGTTAAGTCAATATTTTAAATATATAGATTCTAAAGTACAACTAGTTGCAAAACTTGATGATAGCTCAAAAGCTGATGAATTAAAACTTTTTTTAGAAGAAATTGTTAAGCTTTCAGAAAATCTAGAATTAGTATTAAATAATAGTATTAGTTATAGAGTAAACTCTTTTGAAATATATAAAGATTCAAAACCTACAAGAATGGTATTTTCAGGAATACCGTCAGGACATGAATTTAATAGCTTTATATTAGCAATACTATCACTTTTTGGTTTAGGAACAAAATTAAATTCTGAACAAAAAGAAAAAGTAGATAATATAAAAAGTAAAAAGTATGTTGAAGTATTTGTAACTTTATCATGCTCATTTTGTCCTGAAGTAGTACAAGGATTAAATTTAATAGCATTGAATAATGAAAATGTCATTTCAAATATGATAGATGGTGCTTGCTATATTGAAGAAGCAAGAAATAAAGGAATAACAGTGTCTCCAACTATATATGTTAATGGAGAATTTGTAGATTCAGGAGCACAAAGTCTGGACAAATTAATTGAAATTATTAATAAATAGAGAGAATTTTTTTAATTCTTTCTTTTTTTGTAATTTTTACTTTATTATATTTACTTTTTTTTAATTTTGTGATAATGTTCACTAAACTGAAAAGGAGAATGTAAATGATTAAAAAATTCTTTGTAATAGCATTACTTTCCACCATTAGTTCTATAGCATTAGCACAAGAAAAAATTTTTATGGGCTATTATAGAATTTGGAGAGATAAAACATTTGAACAAGATAATAATAATTTAACTGGTAAAAATGAATTAACAATGCTTGATATTCCTGAGGGAGTAAATATAGTTAATGTTTTTGGATATGATAAATATGCAGTAAATAATGATTCTAACAAATATCAAGAGTATTTTAAGCAATTAAAAGATGTTTATGGTCCAAAACTTAGAAAAAGAGGAGTAAAATTAGTATATGGTATAAATTATAAAAGATTAATAGAAGTTCCTATAAAAATTAATAATGGACAAAATAATAATAGTGAACCAACAGATACTGAAATAGATGCTTGGGCTAAAGAATTGTATGAACAAACAGTATTAAAATATGGTTTAGATGGTATAGACATAGATATGGAACTAAGATATGAAGATACTAAAAAAGAAAGTGAAGATTCTAATTATTTAACTACAAGAAAAATAAATATTGGTGAAAAAATGATAAAAGCTTTAGGAAAATATTTAGGTCCTAAATCAAGTAATAAAGAAACTTTGTTACTATATGATACAAATTCAGGAAAAGCTAGTGAAAAAGCCATAGGAAATGTTAAAGATCATTTTAATTACTTTTTTTATCAAAATTATGGAAAAGGAAATGCAAGTAATCCAAGATACACTAATCTGGAAAAAAATAATGAGAGAGTATATAAAGATTTAAATGTTGATAAAGAAAAATTTATTCCAGGATTAACATATGCTGAGGAGTTATCAAAAGAAGGACAAAGTAAATTTATTAATTATCATATTAACGATTTTAGTAAATCTATGTTAAATTTATTTGCTAAGGACAATAAATATGGTGGAATGTTTGTATATGCTTTAGATAGAGATGGTATGACACATAATTCACCTGATGATAAAAAAATTATAAAAACAAATTTTTTATGGACTAAAACTTTAATTCAAACTCTTCATGGTACAACAGTAGAAAACGCTAAAAAAGCAGTAAGTCATAATTTAGATAGAATAAAATACTTAAAAGAGTTAGAAGAAAAAGAAAAGTCAAAAGAAGTTGATGGTAATAAAGAAATGTTGTTACAACTTAAAGAAAATAATACATTTAAGAAGAAAGCGGAGGAAGCTAAGAAAAAAATTGAAAGTGCAAATACTTTATTTGATGTAAATAAAGAAATATTAGGATTAACAGAGATTGGTGAAGAGAAAATAAAAGAATTAAATCCTGATTATGATCCAATGTTAGAATCAAAATTAATGCAAATAAAAGAAATTGAAGAATCAAAAAAAGTATTAGATGAAATAAAAGATGATGAAAGAAAAGAATATGAAATAGACAAAAGTTACCGTGAATTGGTACATGCAATTGGTGATAAAAGACCGGTTGCTAAGAATATAATATATAAACTTGGGCAACTAAGAGTAGCTAAAGTTGGGGTATTTGCAGAAGAAGAAAAATTAAAACGAGGTGTATTTTCATCAATAGAATTAACTAATAATAATACTCTTGATGATAGATTTAATTTTGCTTATACATTTTCTAAACAAAAATACGGATATTATCATAACATAAATGCTAGTGGATTAATAAACGGAAATATGGGAGTAATGGGAAATGTGGCAACGACATTTAAAGATTTGAATTTTCTAGCTGGAATATATTATAGCGTTGATACAAAAGTGGGTACATACGTTCCAAGCGTAGGCTTTTTATATGTATTAAACAGAGAGAAAGTTGATACACACTTTTTGGCAGTTCGTGTAGATAACAGTTTTAAATTTGATTTGTATAAAAATAACGAATTTACAATAAAACCAACAGTTGATTTGAATATGGAAGCAGGATCATATCGTTCAACAATAAATAAAAATAGTACAGAATTTAAGTTTTTATATAATCATAAAGTTAAGCTTGGTGTAGATTTTGGTTATAAAATAAATAATTTTAATATTAATACAAGATTAGGTGTATATAATACGTTTTCATTGTCAAAGAAAATTGAAAATAAATATACTTATGATTTTGGTGGAAGTATAGATGCAAAACTTGAATATAATATAAATCCTACAACGGTTATAAGTTTAAATGGAGGATATTCAAGAACAATTAATAATAGTTCATTTAGTGCCGGATTAGAATTTAATAAGTTATTTTAAATAAAATAGTTGGTTTATTGCCAACTATTTTTTTATACTCCTAATGCTATCGAACCGTAAAATCCAGCATAATCGCCTAATTTAGGATAAACAATATAATTATCTATATCTTTTATAATTTCTTTTTTATAAACATAATTATTTAATTTTTCCAATACTTTTTTTCTAATTATAGGAAACAATTGCTTTTGTTTCATAACACCACCACCTAATATTATTTTTTGTGGTGAAAGTATTAAAATATATGAAGTTAAAGCTTCTGTAATATCATTTGCAACACTTTCCCATATGGGATCATCTTTTTCAAGTAAATAAGCTTTTTTTCCTGTTATTTTTTCAATTCCTGGACCACTTGCAAGACCTTCAAAACAATCTTTATGGTATGGACAAACGCCTTCAAATTTAGATAGAGAGTGGTATTTACCACTTGTAGAACACCAAATGTATTTAATTGATTTAATTGACAATATAAAAGATATACTAGAAGCTATAGATTTGGCAAACAAATTATACCCTGATTATGAATTTAGACATTCAAATTTAAAAGATTATTCAGATTTATTGATAGAAGAAATTGAAAAAAGTAAAATAAAGTTAGATAAAATAAAAGGAGAATTAAGGAGTCAAAAAACAGATGGTTGGTACACTTTAACTGGGACTTCTTCAAATAGAGTATATTTAAAACAGCAAAATAAAAAAGCTGAATATTTACTGGAGGAATTAGTTGAGCCACTTCTTACTTCAATATATGATAAAGATAACTACCCATATGCCAAATTAAATTATGCTTGGAAGATACTTTTAAGTAATCATCTACATGATAGTATATGTGGCTGCGGTATAGATAGTGTGCATTCTGGAATGGAAGAAAGATTTAAAACTGTTCATGAATTGTCAAACCATTTGGCTAACAGGTCGTTATATTATTATTCTAAAAATGTAGATGCATTAAAATATAAAGAGTAATATTTATTTACAACACATAATATGACTCAGTATTCAGGAATTAAAGAAACAGAAGTTGAAATTGAACTTGAAAAAATATTATTTAGTGATATGTTTTTTGAGAAAGCATATGAAACATTAAATATATCGGTATTTATTAAATTGTTAATTATTATTACTATGTTAATTTTATTAACAAAAATAATTTGGAAACAAGGAGAAAAAAGATATGAAAGTTCAGGCTCGTAGTATTATAAAAGTTGAAAATTTAGTAAAACAATTTACTACATATAAAAGAGAAGGAATTTTTAAGCGTAAAAAGATTGTTAGTGAGGTTGTATCAAAACTTAATTTTGATATTAAAGAAGGTGAAATATTAGGTTTTTTAGGACCTAATGGAAGTGGTAAATCAACTACTACAAAAATGCTAACTGGAATATTAACTCCAACATCTGGAATTTGTCATGTTAATGGTTTAGTTCCAACAGAAAATAGAATTGAAAATGCCAAAGTTATAGGAGTTGTTTTTGGACAAAAATCTAGCCTTTGGCGGGATTTAAAGGTAGAAGATAATTTAACGCTATTAAAATAAATATATTCATTAAACGACGAAGATTTTAAAAATAGATATACTTATTTAAATGAGATATTAAATATTGATGAAATAAGATATAAGCAAGTTAGACAACTATCTTTAGGACAAAGAATGAAAGCGGATTTAGCTGGAGCTCTTATTCATAAACCTAAAATTTTATTTTTAGATGAACCAACAATAGGCTTAGATATTATTATTAAAGAAAAAATATTAAAGGCATAAAAAAAATTAACGAAGATGAAAATGTTACCATATTATTGACAACTCATGATATGAGAGACATTGAATATCTTTGTAATAAAGTTATTATAATAAATGATGGTAAAAAAATATATCAGGATAGTCTAGTAGAACTGAAAAAAATATATGGTAAAGAAAAATTGTGTATATGTGAGTTGATAGAAACCGAAAATGTAGTAACATTTGCTGAAGGTTTATTATCCAAAGGTCAAATATCTGAGTATACTCTTGAAAAAAATACATTAAAAATAGTTTTAGAAAATGATATAGAAAAAGAACTAATACTAAATTTATTTAAACATTTTAAAATAGCTAATATTAAATTTGAAGAAGTAAGTATTGATAATATTGTTAAGAAGTTTATGTAAATAAACAAAAAATACTTGACATTTATAACTTTTCGTGTATAATAACTCTTGTATTTAAAAAACAAAGCCAAAGACAGTAGGTCACCATAAATCCTACCGAGGTATACAATGATGATATATAGTGTTGATTATACATAATATACATTTTACCTCTGGCTTAGAGGTTTTTTTTCGTAAATAAGGAGGTGAACATGTATGGTAGCACAATACAAAGTTGAAGAAGTTAAAAAACTTAAGTCAAAATTAGAAAACATGAAAGCAATAGTTTTTGTAGATTATAAAGGAATAACAGTTAATGAAGATACTGAACTTAGAAGACTTGCAAGAACTAACGGTGTAGAATATTTCGTAGCTAAAAATAGATTAGTAAAATTAGCACTTAACGAATTAGGAATAACTTCAGAATTTGGTACACTATTAGAAGGAACTACATCATTTGTAATCGGTTATGAAGATGGTGTTTCTCCATCAAAAACTATATATGAATATAGCAAAAAAATAAACAAACTTGAAATAAAAGGTGGATATGTTGATGGTGCAGTAGTTGAAAAAGATATTATAGAAGCATTAGCAAAACTTCCATCAAGAGAAGAACTATTAGGACAAATAGCATTTGGATTATTAAGTCCTGTACGTATGTTAGCAGTTGCATTAACAAATGTGGCTGAACAAAAAGAAGCTTAAAGAAAAAAATAGGAGGAAATTAAAATGGCGTTCAATAAAGAACAATTTATAGAAGATTTAAAAGCAATGTCAGTATTAGAATTAAAAGAAGTAGTAGAAGCAATAGAAGAAACATTTGGAGTATCAGCTCAACCAGTAGCAGTTGCAGCAGCAGGTGGAGCAACAGCAGCTGTTGAAGAAAAAACATCATTTGATGTAATCTTAGCATCAGCTGGAGCAAGTAAAATAAATGTAATTAAAGAAGTAAGAGGAATTACAGGTCTTGGATTAAAAGAAGCTAAAGAATTAGCAGAAACAGCAGGAGCAAAAATTAAAGAAGGAGTTTCTAAAGAAGAAGCTGAAGAAATTAAAGCTAAATTAGAAGCTGCTGGAGCAACAGTTGAAGTTAAATAAAGTAGATTAAATATGGACACTCTACATAATATTTTTGGTAGAGTGTCTTTTACGCTTTTCATAAATATCAAAAAATCCGTTAATTTATAAATTTAAAATATTTTTATAAGTTCTTTTACAGGGAGGAAACAAATCAATGAAGAAACTGATAGAAAGATACAGTTTTGGTAAGATAAAAGATAGAGGAGAGATGCCTAATTTTCTTGAATTTCAATTAAATTCATACGAAGAATTTTTACAAGAAAAAGTAGATCCTCTACAAAGAGAGGAAAAGGGTCTTGAAGCAATTTTTAAAGAATTATTTCCTATTGAATCAAGTCACGGAACTCTAAAATTAGAATATGTTAATTATGAAATACATGAAAATGAAGTTCCGTTAAATGATGAACTTGAATGTAAGAGAAGAGAAAAAACATATTCTGGTCAATTAAAAGTAAGATTAAGACTTACAAATAATAAAACAGGTGAAATACAAGAATCACTTGTTCATTTTGGTGAAATACCATTAATGACAGATAAGGCAACCTTTGTAATCAATGGTGCGGAAAGAGTTGTTGTTTCACAACTTCATAGAGCTCCAGGTATTACTTTTAATAAAGAGATTGACATGCAAACAGGAAAAGATATGTTTGTAGGTAAAATAATACCATATAAAGGGACTTGGCTAGAATTTGAAGTTGATAAAAAAGATGGTTTAAATGTAAAAATTGACAGAAGAAAAAAAGTACCAGCTACAGTATTTTTAAAAGCTGTAGATTTTTTCAAAACAAATGAAGAAATTATAGATGAATTTTTTGAATCAAAAGACATAGATTTAACAAACATATATAAAAATTATTCAAAAGAAGAAGTTGTTGGAATAATTAAATCAAAAATTGAAGGTTTCTTTGCTAAAGATGACATAATAAATGAAACAACAGGAGAATACATAGTTGAATCAGGGAAAAAAATTGATGAACAAATAATTCAAAATATAGTTGATGTAAAACTTGATAAACTTAATTACTGGGAAGTTAAACCTGAAGATCAACCACTTGCAAATTCAATTTTAATTGATACAACAAAAAATAGTGAAGAAGCTATTATTGAGATATATAAAAAATTAAGACCGGGTGATTTAGTAACTTTAGAAAGTGCTAGAACATTAATAAAACCAATGTTTTTTAATTCACAAAGATATGATTTAGCTAATGTTGGAAGATATAAGATAAATAAAAGACTTAAGTTAAATTTACCTGATACTGAAATAGTTATTACAAAAGAAGATGTTGTTGCAACAATTAATTATATTAGAAAATTAATTAGAGGTGAAGGTACAACAGACGACATTGATAATTTATCAAATAGACGTGTTAGAGGTGTTGGAGAATTATTAGCCATACAAATTAAAGGTGGAATGATTAAAATGGCTAAAATGGTTAAAGAAAAGATGACAACACAAGATATATATACTTTAACTCCTCAAAGTTTACTTAACACTAAACCTTTAAATGCATTAATACAAGAATTTTTTGGTAGTGGACAATTATCACAATTTATGGACCAATCAAATCCACTTAGTGAATTAACACATAAAAGAAGAATATCAGCATTAGGTCCTGGTGGACTTTCAAGAGATAGAGCAGGATTTGAAGTTAGAGACGTTCATAACTCACATTACGGAAGAATTTGCCCTATTGAAACACCTGAAGGACCCAATATAGGTCTTATTGCATCATTATCAACTTATGGTAAAGTAAATAAATACGGGTTTATAGAAACACCTTATATTAAAATTGAAAATGGTGTAGCTAAATTTGATGAAATTAAATACTTAGGTGCAGATGAAGAAGAAGGGTTATTTATAGCTCAAGCAGATACACCTATAGATGAAAATGGAAACTTATTAACTGATCCTGTTTGTAGATATGATGATGAAATAGTAACTATTGATAAAAGTAAAGTTAATTTAATGGATGTATCACCAAAACAATTAGTATCAGTATCAGCAGGATTAATACCATTTTTAGAACACGATGACGCAAACCGTGCGTTAATGGGATCTAACATGCAAAGACAAGCTGTACCATTATTAAGAACTGAAGCACCTTTAGTTGGAACCGGACTTGAAAGAAAAGTCGCAATAGATTCAGGGGCTGTTATGGTATCTAAAGCAACAGGGATAGTAACAAAAGTAGATGCAAGAAAAGTAGTAGTAACTGATGAAAATGGTAAAGAACATATGCACAGATTGTTGAATTTTGAAAAATCAAATCAATCAATGTGTTTACACCAAAAACCTATAGTTGATTTAAATCAAGAAGTTAAAAAAGGACAAATACTTGCTGATGGACCATCAACAGCTGGTGGGGATTTAGCACTTGGAAGAAATATATTAATAGCATTTATTCCTTGGGAAGGATACAATTACGAAGATGCGATTTTAATTTCTGAAAGACTTAGAAAAGATGATGTATTTACATCACTACATATTGAAGAGTTTGATGTTGAAGCAAGAACTACAAAACTTGGTGATGAAGAAATAACAAGAGAAATTCCTAATATTTCTGAAGAAGCATTAAGAAATCTTGATGAAAATGGAATAATAAGAGTTGGAGCATATGTAACACCTGATGATATATTAGTAGGAAAAGTAACTCCAAAAGGAGAGACAGAACCACCAGCAGAAGAAAAACTTCTTAGAGCAATTTTTGGGGAAAAAGCTAAAGATGTAAGAGATACATCACTTAGATTACCACATGGAGTTAAAGGAACTGTTGTTGAAGTATTAGAACTATCTAAAGAAAATGGAGATGACTTAAAAGCTGGTGTTAATAAATTAATAAGAATATATATAGCTGAGAAGAGAAAAATAACTGTTGGAGATAAAATGTCTGGAAGACATGGTAATAAGGGTATAGTTTCAAGAATATTACCTGTTGAAGACATGCCTCATTTAGAAGATGGAACTCCAGTAGATATTTGTTTAAATCCTTTAGGGGTTCCTTCACGTATGAACATAGGTCAAGTATTAGAAGTTCACTTAGGATTAGCTTTAGGGACACTTGGTAAATATATAGCAACACCTGTGTTTGACGGAGCTAGTGAAGATGATGTAAAAGATGCTTTAGAACAAGCAGGATTTAGCAGAACAGGTAAAGTTAAATTAATTGACGGAAGAACAGGTCAACCATTTGATAATCCTGTAACAGTTGGTAGAATGTATATGCTAAAATTACACCATTTAGTTGAAGACAAAATGCACGCAAGAGCTATAGGTCCATATTCACTTGTTACACAACAACCACTTGGTGGTAAGGCACAATTTGGGGGACAAAGATTAGGAGAAATGGAAGTTTGGGCTTTAGAAGCATATGGAGCTTCAAATGTACTACAAGAAATGATGACAGTAAAATCTGATGACATTAATGGTAGAACAAAAACTTATGAAGCAATAGTTAAAGCACAAGCTATGCCGGAAGCTGATGCACCTGAATCATTTAAAGTTTTAATGAAAGAATTTCAATCATTAGGACTTGATATCAGTTTATACAATAGAGACGGAGAACAAATAGAGTTAGATAATAACATAAATATGTAAGGAGTCTAAATTAAATGAGTATAAGAGATTTTGACAGTATTCAAATAAAGTTAGCATCTCCAGAAAAGATTAGAGAATGGTCTTATGGAGAGATAACTAAAGCTGAAACAATAAATTATAGAACATTAAAACCTGAACCTGATGGACTTTTTTGTGAAAAAATATTTGGACCAGCAAAAGATTATGAATGTTCTTGTGGAAAGTATAAAAGATTAAAACATAAAGGTATAAAATGTGAAAAATGTGGAGTAGATGTTACAACTTCTAAAATTAGAAGAGAACGTATGGGGCATATTGAACTTGCAACGCCTATTGCACATATCTGGTACTCAAAAGGAACCCCAAATAAAATGAGTTTACTTTTGGGAGTTTCAACAAAAGATTTAGAAGCCGTTTTATATCATTCTAAATACATAGTAATTAAAGGTAATGATGAAAATCCAAGAGGAAGTATAATACAAAGTAGAGAATATGAACTTATCAAAATGCAAAATAAATCTGAATTTATTGCAAAAATGGGAGCAGAAGGAGTTCTAACTTTACTTCAAGAAATTAATCTTGAAAAATTAGATAAAGAATTAGAAAAAGAATTGGAAGAAGTTACTTCAGTACAAAGAAGAAAGAAAATAGTAAAAAGACTTAAAATAGTAAGAGACTTTATCACATCAGGAAATAGACCAGAATGGATGATATTAACTGTATTACCTGTAATGCCTGCTGATTTAAGACCTATGGTTCAATTAGATGGTGGTCGTTTTGCAACGTCTGATTTAAATGACTTATATAGAAGGGTTATAAATAGAAATACAAGACTTAAAAAACTTCTTGAAATGCATGCACCTGAAACAATGATCAAAAATGAAAAAAGAATGCTTCAAGAAGCTGTTGATTGCTTAATAGATAATGGTAGAAGAGGTAAAGCAATATTATCTCAAAATAATAGAGAGCTTAAATCATTATCATCAATGTTAAAAGGTAAACAAGGTAGATTTAGGCAAAACTTACTTGGGAAACGTGTTGATTATTCAGGAAGATCGGTTATAGTAGTTGGACCATCTCTTAAAATGAATCAATGTGGATTACCTAAGAAAATGGCACTTGAATTATATAAACCATTTTTAATGAGAGAACTTGTTAAAAGAGAATTAGCTTCAAATATTAAAATAGCTAAGAAAATGGTTGAAGAAGAAAATGAAAATGTGTGGGAATTAATAGAAGAAATTATTAAAAATCATCCGGTTCTTTTAAACAGAGCCCCTACATTGCATAGACTTTCAATACAAGCATTTGAACCTACATTAATAGAAGGTAAAGCGATAAGATTACACCCATTAGTTTGTTCAGCTTTTAATGCTGACTTTGATGGAGACCAAATGGCAGTTCACTTGGTATTATCTCCAGAAGCACAAATGGAAGCAAAAATACTAATGTTATCAACAAATAATTTATTAGCACCTTCAAGCGGAAAACCTATAGCTGTTCCTTCTCAAGATATGGTTATGGGATGCTACTATATGACTAAGCCAAGAAGTGGTGAAAAAGGAGAAGGATTAAGATTTTCTAACAAAAATCAAATGATAACGGCTTATCAAAATGATAAAGTTGGTACACACGCATTAGTTGATGTTAGAATAGATGATGAAATAATAACAACAACACCAGGAAGACTAATATTTGCAACAATGCTTCCAAAAGAAGTAAGAGATTATAACAAAACATATGGTAAAAAAGAGATAGGAAATTTAATAAGTACTTTATATAAAAAATTCGGACCGCAAAAAACATCTGAATTACTTGATAAAATAAAAGAGTTTGGATACCATTACGGTACACTTGCAGGAGTAACAGTAAGTGTTGAAGATCTTGAAATACCTAAAACTAAAAAAGTTTTACTTGAAGCAGCTGAGAAAAAAGTTGCAGAAATAGAAAATGAGTATAGAGAAGGTAAGATAATAAACGAAGAAAGATATAGAAGAACAGTTGAAATCTGGTCTGAAGTAACTAATAAAGTTACAAATGATATGATGGATAATCTTGATGAATTTAACCCAGTATTTATGATGGCAACATCAGGAGCCAGAGGATCAATAGCACAAATGCGTCAATTAGGTGGTATGAGAGGACTTATGGCAGATACTCAAGGTAGAATAATTGAAAAACCAATCAAGGCAAACTTTAGAGAAGGATTAAGCGTACTAGACTTTTTCATGTCATCACACGGAGCAAGAAAAGGATCAGCGGATACAGCTTTAAGAACTGCCGATTCAGGATATTTAACAAGAAGATTGGTTGATATATCACATGAAGTTATAGTTAATAAAGATGACTGTGGGTGCTTTGAAGAAGGAATTTTAGTTTCTGATTTAATGGAATCTGGAGAATTAATAGAAAAACTTTCTGAAAGGATATATGGAAGACATCTTGCAAAAGATTTAATTCATGATGGAGAAATCATTGCAAAATACAATGAATTAGTTACAGATGAATTAATAGTTAAAGTTGAAAATCTTGAAATAACTGAAGTTATGGTAAGATCGCCTTTAACATGTAAATTGGAAAAGGGTGTATGTAAAAAATGTTATGGTATAGATTTATCTAACCATAAGGAAATACTAAAAGGTGAAGCAGTTGGAGTTATAGCAGCACAATCAATTGGGGAACCAGGAACACAACTTACAATGCGTACATTCCATACTGGAGGGGTTGCAACTGCTGCAAGTGTGCAATCAAATTATAAAGCAGATGTAAATGGTAAAATTAAATATACTGATTTAGTATTAATAGAAGATGAAACTGGAGCAGAAGTTGTAGCATCACAAACAACTAAAGCAATAATTGGAAAACATAGATATGAAATACCAAGTGGTTCCAAATTAATGTTTAAAAATGGAGATACAGTTAAGAAAGGTCAAATAATTGCAGAATTTGATCCATATCAAACACCAATTATTACTACTGAGTCAGGTAAAATTGAATTTAGAGATATATATATCAAAGAAAATCATGATATAAAATATAATGTAACTGAAAAATTAGCAGTTAAACCATCTGAAAACATTGAAATAAATCCAAGAGCAATAATATATGGTAAAAACAATAAAAAAGTTGCAGAATATAGTATACCTTATGGATCATATTTAATGTTTAATGAAAGCGATAAAGTTAAATCTGGAGATATAATTGCTAAGATTATAAAAACAAATGAAGGTAATAAGGATATAACAGGAGGACTTCCAAGAGTTCAAGAACTATTTGAAGCAAGAAATCCTAAAGGTAAGGCAACTCTTGCTGATTATTCAGGAAGAATAATATTTAATGATGACTCTAAAAATAAAAAAGGAACTCGTTCAATATCAATAGTTGATCCTGAAACCGGAAATGAAATTAAGCAATATACAATTCAAGGTGGAGAAAGATTAGTAATAACTAATGAGATGTTAATTGAAAAAGGTGCAAAAATAACTGATGGACCTATATCACCACATGATATATTAAGAATTAAAGGTTCAGTTGCGGCACAACAATTTATACTTGAATCTGTACAAGGTGTATATAGAGGACAAGGAGTTTCAGTTAATGACAAACACATTGAAATTATTGTAAAACAAATGTTCCAAAAAGTAAGAATAGTAAGTTCTGGGTCTTCACTATTCCTAGAAGACGAATTAGTTGACAGAAAAGTAATAGAAAAAGAAAATGAAGTTCTTAAATCTAAAGGTAAAGAATTAGCTACATATGAACCAATAATACAAGGTATAACAAAGGCTGCCGTAAATACAGAAAGCTTTATATCTGCATCTTCTTTCCAAGAAACAACGAAAGTATTAGCAAATGCTGCTGTTGAAGGTAAAGTTGACAGACTTGAAGGGTTAAAAGAAAATGTAATTATTGGTAAGAAAATACCTAGTGGTACTGGATTTAGAGATTACCAAGATATAAATGTAATTATAAAAGAATAAAAAATACAGATGAATGTTTCAAATTTAAACAGGGAGAACTTGTTCTCCCTTGTTTGAATATAAGGGGCTACAATGAAGGGAAAATTATTTATTGTTTCCGGACCATCAGGTTCTGGTAAATCAACGATAACAAAAAAAGTTAGGGATATATTAAATATACCACTATCTATTTCAGCAACTACAAGAAAAGCAAGAGTTGGAGAAATTGATGGGAAAGATTATTATTTTTTATCAGTTGAAGAATTTGAAACTAAAATAAAAAATAAGGAATTTTTTGAATATGCGAATGTTCACGGAAATTATTATGGAACGTTAATATCTCAAATTGATAAGGAATTATCAAACGGTAAAAATGTAATACTTGAAATTGATGTTCAAGGTGGACTTATTGCAAAAAGTAAAAGACCTGATGCAGTTTTAGTTTTTTGTAAAACAGAAAATGAAATAATTTTAGAAAAACGTCTAAGAAATAGAAATACAGATGACGAAGAAATTATTGCAAAAAGGCTTGAAAATGCAAAAAAAGAATTAGAATATGAAAATCAGTACGATTATGTAATTATTAATAAGGATTTAAATGAATCAATAAATAAATTAATAGATATAATAAATGGTGATAATGATGGAAAATAAAAAAATAAACATTGATGATTTAATAAAAAAAATTCCAAATAAATATGAGTTGGCTATTGCATGTGGAAAAGCTGCAAGAGAAAAATTTGTAGCTGGAACTCCAAAACATAAAGTAATGGATATAGTTTTTCAAGAAATTATTGATGATGAAATAACAATTGAAGAAGTTTAAGCTTGACAATCTTAAATATCGCATTATACTTGATGTAAGAGGTATATAAATTATGATTACAGCAGAAGAAAAAAACGAGTTATTATCTAAAATAGATATAGTAGATCTTATAAGTGAATATGTAGATTTGCAAAAATCTGGTTCAGGTTATAAAGGTTATTCGCCTTTTAAACAGGAGAATACTCCTTCGTTTATGGTAAGCCCTGACAAAAAAATATTTAAAGATTTTAGTTCTAATATAGGTGGTGACGCTATCACTTTTTACATGAAAGTGAATAATTTTACTTATACACAAGCTGTATCAGAGCTTGCGAAAAAATACAATGTTAATATAAAAAGTATAACAATTAAAAATGGTTATGATGTTAGATATGAAAAATTATATAATCTAATGTACGATGCTAATTGTATTTTTCAAAAAAACGTAGAAAACGATGAACTTGCCAAAGAATATTTGTCGCATAGAAATTATACAAAAGAACAAATAGAAAAATTTGGTATAGGGTATGCAACAGATGACTGGGACAAGCTGTATACTGAACTTAAAGGTAAATATGATATTAAGGAATTAGAAGAACTTGGACTTATAAAATCAAGTAATTCTACAATATATGATGTTTTTAGAAAAAGAATTACTTTTCCTATATACAATACTAGAAAAAAAATTATTGGTTTTGGTGGAAGATATATAGGCGATGAAAAAGATAAACCTAAATATATAAACTCAAAGGAAAGTATAATATTTAAAAAAGGGAATGAACTTTTTGGTATATTTGACGGCGGTAAAACAATAACAGACAAAAAATATTGTTTTTTAGTTGAAGGCTTTTTCGACGTACTAAGTCTACATAAAAATGGATTTGTTGAAACTGTTGCAAGTCTTGGAACATCATTTACTGATAACCAAGCAAAACTTTTAAAAAAGTTTACAAATAATGTAATAATTGCATATGATGATGATGCAGCAGGTTTTGAAGCGAAGATAAGAACGATTTTAATATTGAATAAATATGGTTTTAATATTAAAGTTTTAAGTCTTGATAAAATGGCAAAAGATCCCGATGAATTTCTAAGAAAATATACAGTTGAGGATTTTCTTGAAAAAATTAAAAATTCACAAGATTCTTTTGATTTTGTTTTTAATTATTATAAATCAGATTATGATATTGAAAAATTACCGGCAAAAAGAGAAATAATTGAAAAATTAAAACAATTTTTTGCTTCAATATCAGATAATATTTATTACAATGAATATGCAAAAAAATTGGCACAAAAATTAAATCTTGATGTTAAAGATATTTTAAATAATTTGAAATATAAAAAGCAAAATATTACAATAAAAACAGAAGAAACAAAAAAAGAAGATAATGAAATAGAACAGTCAATAAAATCAAAGCAAACGCATCTAGAATTAGAAACTATAAGATTACTGTTTAAAAATAAAGAATATTTGCCGTTATATAAGGACTTTAATTTTACAAATCCATATCTTGAAAATATATTTGTTAAACTTACGGATAGTAAATTTGAAAATATAAAAGATATTGATTTTAACGGTGAAGAGGAAAAAATATACTTTCAAATAATAATGACAAAACACAATAATGAAAATATAAAAAATAATCATGCCGTTCTTTACAGAGAGTGGATAAAAAAGGAAGTAAATCAGGCAATAGAAATGATTATACAACAATATGGTGGAATTAATCTTTTACCACTTGAAGTTTATGAAAGAACAATAGAAATGAAAAAACAATTAAAATTAGTTGAAAAAAGTCGTGATATTGAAAAACTACAACAAATATATGGAACATATCTAAAATATAAAGAAAGGGAGCTTGAATGTCTGAGAAAAGAAAAAATCTAAAAAGTAATTTATTAATGTTATTAAAAAAAGCTAGAGAAGATAAAACAATCAATGCAAAAGAAATAAAAGATCTACTTTCAAATAAATTTAGTAAAGAAAAAATATCACAATTAATTTCTAAAATAAAAAGTGAAGGAATTACTGTAGTTGATGATACACAACAAGTACCTGTAGAAAAGAAAGTAGTTAAACCAGCCGAAATAGTAACTATACCATATGAAAAAATAGATGATACTGAAATAGAAAAAATGTTAAGCGATGATATAATGAAAATCGCTGAAAATATGGATGTAGATGAACCTATAAAAATGTACCTTCGTGAAATAGGTCAAATTCCTTTATTAACACATGAGGAAGAAATTGAACTAGCGCAAAAAGTTCTTGAAGGTGACGCTATGGCTAAGCAAAAATTAATTGAATCAAATTTAAGATTAGTTGTAAGTATTGCGAAAAAACATACAAATAGAGGTCTAAAATTACTTGATTTGATACAAGAAGGTAACATGGGACTTATGAAAGCAGTTGAAAAGTTTGAATATGAAAAAGGATTTAAATTTTCAACATATGCTACTTGGTGGATTAGACAAGCAATAACAAGAGCTATAGCAGATCAAGGTAGAACAATAAGAATACCGGTTCATATGATAGAAACTATAAACAAAATAAAAAAAGAAAGTAGAATAATACTTCAAGAAACAGGAAAGGAACCTACTCCAGAAGAATTATCAATGAAGCTTGAAATTCCTGTTGATAAAGTTAAAAGTATACTTGAAATGAATCAAGATCCTATATCACTTGAAACTCCTGTTGGAAGTGAAGATGATAGTGAACTTGGTGATTTTGTTGAAGATGATAAATTCTTAAATCCATATGATGCAACTACAAGAGTTTTACTTCGTGAAAAACTTGAAGATATATTAAAAGATACTTTAAATGAAAGAGAGGAACAAGTTTTAAGACATAGATTTGGTCTTGATGACGGTTCTCCAAAAACGCTTGAAGAAGTGGGCAAAATTTTTGAAGTAACAAGAGAAAGAATAAGACAAATAGAAGTTAAAGCAATAAAAAAATTAACATTTAATAAAAATAAAAAGAGTTTAGAAAATTATAGGATTCATTAGGAGTTTATATTATGGAAAACTTAATACCAAAAGCTGTCGGTCCATATAGTGCATATAGAGTAATTGGCAACACTATTTACATTTCAGGTCAACTAGGTTTAGAGCCTAATACAAATATGTTAGAAAAGACAGTTGAAGAACAGGCAAAACAATCATTAAATAATTTAAAGAATATATTGGAATTAAATGGTTTTAATATGAGTAATGTGATTAAAACTACCGTATTACTTAGTGATATTTCAGATTTCTCAAAAGTAAATGAAATATATGCAAGCTTTTTTAGTGAACCATATCCTGCAAGATCAGCATTTGCAGTAAAAGATTTACCTAAAAATGCTTTAGTTGAAATTGAAGCTATTGCAATAAAAGAATAAATAAAGAGGATAGAGGTGCAAAATTTATTAGTAATTGATGGAGGTGGCAACCAAAGAAGTTAATGAAAGGAAATTTTGCCGAAATATCCGGGTTGCAAGCCCTGATATTGGGTATACGTGAAATACGCGTATAACTGTCATTAGAAATAATGGAGTGCTATCAAATGTATATAAAATATTTTTTGTTATACACTGATAGCTAATCTATCAGTTTTTTTTATAAGAAAGGAAGATTAGCAATGAAAAAACTTATTGTTGTACTTATTACTACAATATCTATTATTATAAACGCAGAAGGTACATTAAGAGTTGGAATGGAAGTTGGTTATGCTCCATTTAACTGGTATCAAAAGGATGATAAACACAATGCTGTTAAAATACCGTCAGGATATGCAAATGGATATGATGTTCAAATTGCAAAATTAATTGCTGAAAAATTAGGTAAAAAATTGGTAATAGTTCCAAGTGATTGGGATTCTTTACTTGGACCAGCATTAAATTCTTCAAAAATTGATTTGGTTATTGCAGGAATGTCACCAACACTTGAGAGAAGAAAAAGTATAGATTTTACAAAATCATATTATGAATCAGATATAGTAGTTGTTGTAAAAAAAGATAGTAAATATAATATGGCTAAAAGACTAAATGATTTTAGACATGCCAGAATAACAGGTCAATTAAATACACTTCATTATGGACTTATAAAACAATTAAAAGGAGCTAAAAAGCAAGTTGCAATGGAAAATTTTCCGGCTATGATAGTTGCTCTTAATTCAAATAAAATTGATGGTTATATAGCTGAGAACCCAAGTGCATTGTCAGCAAGTTTTTCAGATCCTAATATTACATTTATTAAATTTAAGGATAATGGGTTTGAATATGATAAAAATGAAGTAAATGTTGCAATAGGTGTAAAAAAAGGTAATATAAAATTACTTAATGAAGTAAATAGAGCACTTTCTGAAATACCTAAAGAAGTTCGTGAAAAATTAATGGAAGATGCAATAAAAAACCAACCTTTATCATCATCAAAAGAAAATATTCAAAATAATGGACCAAATGGATTTTTTTCTTGGGTAAAATATATATTGATTAATTATGGCAATAGATACTTACTTGGGACTTTAACTACGGTTTATCTTGCAATAATAGGTACTAGTGCTGGGTTTATAATAGGTTTAATAGTTGCCCTTGTTAATACAGTATCAACTGAAGATAGCAGAAGAAAAGTTCATAATATAATATATAAAATACTTAAAAAATTAAATTGGATATATATTTCTGTGTTTAGAGGAACACCTATGATAGTTCAAGCCATGATATTTTATTATGGTTTAGGACAAGTATTTGACATTAATTTATCTCCTATAGTTGCTGCAATGATAATAATATCAATAAATACAGGTGCATATCTTTCTGAAATAATAAGAGGTGGAATTGAATCTGTTGATAAAGGTCAATATGATGCTGCACAATCATTAGGATTTACACATAGACAATCAATGATATATATAATTTTACCACAAGCTATTAGAAATATTTTACCTTCAGTAGGTAATGAGTTTATTATAAATATAAAAGACTCAGCTGTGTTATTTGCAATAGGAGTAACAGAGCTTTATACAGTTTCAAAACAAATAGCAGGAACTAATTTTAGATATTATGAAGTCTTTATTATTACTTGTGTAATATATTTTGTACTTACTACAGTTTTAAGTAAAATACTTAAATATATTGAAGTAAAAATGGACGGAAGCAATACATATGAAATAGTGGAATAGGAGTTTTGAAAATGAACGAAATATTAAAAATAAATAATTTAACAGTAATGTATGGAAATAGAACTGTGTTAGATAATATAAGTATAACGGTAAAAGAAAAAGAAGTTATAAGTATAATAGGTTCATCAGGTAGTGGTAAATCAACATTTTTAAAATGTATAAATTTACTTGAAGTTCCTACAAGTGCAGAAATTCTTTTTCATAATGAAAATATTATGACAGGAGATATAACAAAGGAACAATATCGTCAAAAAGTCGGTATGGTATTTCAAAATTTTAATTTATTTAATAATTTAACTGTACTTGAAAATTGTATATTGGCTCCAACAAAAATATTAAAAATGTCAAGAGAAGAAGCAGTTACAATGGCAAATATGTACTTAAAAAAAGTTGGTATGGAAAAGTATATAAATGCAAAACCTAAACATTTGTCAGGTGGACAAAAGCAAAGAGTTGCAATTGCAAGAGCATTATGTATGAAACCTGAAATTATTTTGTTTGATGAACCAACATCAGCACTTGATCCTGAAATGGTAAATGAAGTTTTAAAAACAATGAATGAACTTGCAAAAGATGGAATAACTATGATTGTAGTAACACATGAGATGGATTTTGCAAGAAATGTATCAAGCAGAGTAATATTTTTAGATAAAGGTAAAATACTGCAAGATGGAACAGCTGATGAAGTTTTAAATAATCCTACAAATGATAGAATAAAAGAATTTTTGAATAAGGAAAAAAATTATGAGCAATAATTATAAATATTTATTATAGTTATTAAAAAAATTGGTTATAAAAAGTTAATTACGTATATTTTTGTATTAATTATTGTGTATATATTATCAGTGTTACAACCACTTTTTATAAGTAACAGTATAGTTCATAAAAATAAATATTTTATTTTTCTTTTATTATTTCTTTAATAGTAGAAGAATTTTTAGGATTTTATAATAACTATATTATACAAAAAATAAGAAATATTCAAAATTAATACTTTAGAGAGGAATCCAAAATAAGAATTATTTTGAATTCTTAAATTTAGGGGAAATACAAAATTTAATTCAAGAAGGCTATTTTTTGATTAGAAGTATTTATGATGTTTCATTAAGGAATTTAAAAAATTTCATGATGATAGTAGTGTATACGGTTGTACTATATAAAGTATACAAATTAATTGGAATAATATATTTAATAAATATTTGAATGATAGAACAGTAATTATAATTTCACATAGTAATGTTATTAATATATAACAAATAATATAGGAATTACTTGGGTTTTATAAAGTAATTCCTTTTAAATTTATTTTTTGTTTTATGATTGAAATATAAATATGTTTCAATTGAAAACGCAAGATAATCGTGGTATAATATATTAAACTGGGGTGATTGTTTTGAAAAAAGCTAGGATATTTAATTTACAAAAATTTAGTTTGCATGATGGTCCGGGAATTAGAACTGTTGTATTTTTTAAAGGTTGTCCTTTAAAATGCCCTTGGTGTTCTAATCCTGAATCGCAAAAAAAAGAGATACAACTTGTTTGGAAAGATAATAAATGTAATTATTGTGAAGATTGTGGTATTACTGAACTATTATGGTTGTCAAAAGATGGAGAAAAGTTAAAAAAAGGTGATAATCAACGTTATGTTAATTTGAAGAAAATAACGGAAGAAGAAGCTATATTTTTGAAAAAAAGATGTAAAACGGGTTCTATTTCATATGAAGGTTATGATAAAGATCTTGAGGATATAATTTCTGAAATAAAAAAAGATATGCCTTTTTACGAACAATCTGGTGGGGGCGTAACTGTCTCAGGTGGCGAAGTTTTGACACAGGCAGATATTGCGACACAATTACTTAAAAGATGTAAAGAAGAAGGTATACATACTGCTGCTGAAACAACTTGTTATGCTCCTGAAAATAAATTTATTAAATTTGTTGAACAACTTGATCTTTTATTGTGCGATGTGAAGCATTGGGATAATGAGAAGAGTAAAAGAATATTGGGAGTTCCTCTTGATAGAATAAAAAGTAATATTAAATATGCTACCAGTGTTAAAACGTTGGAAGTTATAGGTAGAATTCCAGTTATACCTAAATTTAATTATACGATTGAAGATGCTAAAAAGATATCTGAATTATTGGTTGAATTAGGAATAAAAAATGTAGAATTGTTGCCTTATCATAATTTCGGAGAAAATAAATATAAACTTTTAAATATTCCTTATGAATATGAAGATGTTGAACAATTACATAAAGATGATGAAAAATTTATTGAATATAAAAGGATTTTTGTTGATGCTGGTTTAAATGTTAAATAGATATATTTGAAATGAAAAAAGTTTCAATTGTAACTTCTGATATTGACAATTGAAATATACAGGGTATACTTTGGATAGAAAGATAAAAAAATAACAATCTATTTAAAGGAGAAAAATTTCATGGAAAAACAAGAGTCAAGAATTTTTGAATTACTTCAAAAAATGAGTAAATCATTCTTTTTACCAATTTCAATTTTACCTTTTGCAGGTATATTTTTAGGGATAGGAGCTTCATTTACTAATCCAGCAAATATCAAAAGTTTAGGTTTAGAAACAATACTAGCAGATGGAACATTTCTAAACATACTTTTAAAAATATTTAGTGGTGTTGGAGAAGTTGTCTTTGGAAATCTACCTTTATTTTTTGCAATAGCAGTTGCAATAGGACTTGCTAGACAAAATAAAGAAGTTGCTGCAATGGCTTCTGCTGTTTCTTATCTTGTAATGAATATTACAGTAAATAAATTGCTTGTAAGCAGTGGGGAAATATTAGCAGATGGAAGTATAAGTTCTGATGTACCTTTAGGTTCAATAACATCAGTTTTAGGTATACAATCACTTCAAATAGGAGTTTTTGGTGGTATAGTTGTTGGGATGGTAGTGGCATATTTACATAATAAATATTACAAAATTGAATTACCATCAGCTCTTTCATTTTTTGGAGGGACTAAATTTGTTCCTATCATTTCAATAATTTTTGGAGTTTTTATTGGAATATTCTTTTATTTATTTTGGCCTTTTATACAAGCAGGTATAAGTAAACTTGGAAATGTTGTAATAAATTCAGGATATTTGGGTACTTTCATATTTGGCGCAACTGAAAGAGGTTTAATACCGTTTGGATTACATCACGCATTCTATTTACCTATTTGGACTACTGAACTTGGAGGTTCAATGGAAGTTGCTGGTAAAATAGTTTCAGGTGCACAAAGCATATATTTTGCACAATTACAAGATCCAAATACAACATCATTTTCAATTAATGCAGTTAGATTTTTAGTAGGTAAATATCCATTTATGATGGGTGGACTTCCAGGTGCAGCTCTTGCAATGTATCATTGTGTACCTAAAGAAAATAGAAAAAGAGTAAAAGGTCTTTATTTAGGAGCAGGACTTACAACTTTTTTAACTGGAATAACTGAACCAATAGAATTTACTTTCTTATTCCTTTCTCCTTTATTGTTTGTTATTCACGTTATATGTGCCGGATTTGCATTTATATCTTGTCATGTTCTAAATATCGCAGTTGGTACAACATTCTCTGACGGGCTTATAGATTTTACAATGTTCGGTTTATTACAAGGAATAGAAAAAACTAGATGGCCACTACTTGTAGTGCTTATGTTAGTATATTTTGTAATATATTATGTAATGTTTAAATATTTAATAATTAAATGGGATGTTAAAGTTCCGGGTAGAGATAATGAAAATTCTAAACTTTATACTAAAGCTGATTATCTTGCAAAAAATGCTCATGAAAAAGAAGACTTAGTTTCTGAATTAATAATAAAGGGTCTTGGAGGAAGAGAGAACATACTTGATGTAGATAATTGTGCTACAAGATTAAGAGTAACTGTAGTAAATGGAACTTTAATAGATGATGAGATATTAAAGGCAACAGGAGCAAGTGGAGTAATAAAGAGAAATACAGCTATTCAAGTTGTATATGGACCAAGAGTATCAATAGTAAAATCAAATTTAGACGATTATATGAGTACACATTTGGAAGATCAAGAAATCACTGAAAAAGAATTTGAAGAAATCAAAAAAGAAAAAGAATTGCCAAAAGAAAGACAATTAAGATGTGATATGGTAGTTCCAGTTAATGGTGAATTATTATGTATCAATAAATGTAGTGACGAAGGATTTGCAAGTAAAATGTTAGGTGATGGATATGTATTAATACCTAAAGATGGAAATATATATTCACCTGTTGATGGAGAAATAACAATAATATCAGATACAAAACATGCAATTTCTATATCTACAGCTTCAGGAGACGAAATGCTTATTCATATGGGACTTGATACAGTAAATATGAATGGAGAAGGTTTCAATATTTTATGTAATGTTGGCGATAAAGTAAAAATGGGACAAAAAATAGCGGAAGTAAATTTAGAAAAAATAAAATCACAAGGATATAGTACAGAAATGATATTTGCATATCCTGAATTAGAAGACACTTGCTTTGTAGAAGTAAAAGAGGGAGAAGTGAGTGCAGGAGACAAAGATAAAATTTCAATAAATAAAAAGTAAACTTTAACGGTTTGAATTGACAGAACTAAAACTTAATTATATACTTATTTCATAATATATGAAAGAAAGAAGTGTTGTAATTGAAAAGAAGAGATCAGATTTTAGATTTAATAGTATCAGAAGGAAAAATTTCTGTTGTAGATTTAGCTGAAAAAATGAGAGTATCGCAAGTTACTATTAGAAAAGATTTAGATTATTTGGTTTCAAAAGGTCTAATAACAAGAGAATACGGATATGCATTAACTTTAAGTAACGATGATATATCGAATAGATTAGTTCATAATTATTCAATAAAATTAAAAATAGCTAAACTTGCAGCACAAACTGTGTCAGACGGTGAAATTATTATGATAGAATCTGGTTCTACATGTGCATTACTTGCTGAAGAGTTATGTAAAACTAAAAAAAATATAAAAATAATTACAAACTCAATCTTTATAGCTAATTTTTTAAGAGAATATAGAAATGTTGATATAACAATCTTAGGTGGAGAGTTTCAAAGTATTTCTCAAGTAAACACAGGACCTATTACAAGATTATGTGCTGAACAGTATATGGTCGATAAATTATTTCTTGGTGTAGATGGATTTGATGAAAAATTTGGTTTTTTTGGTGCAGATATTTTAAGAACTTATGCAGTTAAAGATATGTCGGAATGTGCTAAAAAAGTTATAGTTCTAACTACATCTGAAAAATTTAAAGAAAGAGGTTTAGTTAAGTTATTCAAACCTGAAGAAGTATATGCGGTTTATACGGATTGTTCTACTTCTGAAAAAGTAATAAAATTCTTAAGGGAACAAAATATAGAAGTAAATATTGCAAAATAATAAGGGAGGCATAATGAGTAACAATTATTTTGGAAACTTAACAGACAGAATGAATAAATACAGAAATGATGTATTAGAAACAAAAAGAATGGTATGCGTTGAAAGGGCAATTTATACTACACAAGCTTATGATAAATATGCAGCGATGCCTTTAGCTATAAAAAGAGCTGAAATGTTAAAAAATATATTATCTAATATGAGTATATACATAGAAGATGAATCATTACTAGCAGGAAATCAGGCTTCTTCAAATTGTGCAGCACCAATATTTCCTGAATACGCAATGGATTGGGTTATTGATGAATTAGATAAATTTGAAAAAAGAGATGGAGATGTATTTTTTATAACTGAAGAAAATAAACAAATTTTACGTGATATAGCTCCATTTTGGAAAGGTAAAACAGTAAAAGAAATAGCTCTTTCTGCAATGCCAGAAGAAAGTAGATTATTCTATGATTTAGGTATAATTAAAGCTGAAGGAAATATTACAGCAGGAGATGCTCATTTATCTGTAAATTATTCAAGACTTATAAGAGAAGGACTTAAGAGTTTTGAAAAACAAACTAAAGAAGCAACGCAAAAACTTGATATGTCAACTTATGAAAATCAAGAAAAAATGCATTTTTATAAAGGAATATTAACAACTATTGAAGCAACAGTTAAATTTGCAAAAAGATATGCAGATTTAGCAAGAGAATTAATAGAAAAAACTGATTGTGAAAAAAGAAAAAAAGAATTACAAAGAATAGCTAATACATTGGATAAAGTTCCGTATGAGCCAGCAGAAAACTTTTATGAAGCAATTCAATCAATATGGATAGTTCATTTAGTATTACAAATTGAAAGTAATGGGCACTCACTTTCATATGGAAGAATGGACCAGTATTTATATGATTTCTATATTAACGATATAAAATCAGGTGTAATTAGTGAAGATGAAGCTATAGAATTATTATCAAACTTATGGATAAAGACATATACTATAAATAAAATTAGATCTTGGAGTCATACTCAATATTCAGCAGGAAGTCCTCTTTATCAAAATGTAACTATAGGAGGACAAACAAAATTTGGTGAAGATGCAGTAAATGAACTTACATATGCGATAATAAAATCAGATGCACAAGTGCATTTACCTCAACCTAATTTAACAATTAGATATCATGCAGGACTTGATGATAGATTTATGAAAGAAGCTATAGAACTTATGAAACTTGGAACAGGAATGCCTGCATTTAATTCTGATGAGATTATAATCCCATCTTTAATAGATAAAGGTGTTTCAGTTGAAGATGCATATAATTATAGTGCTATAGGTTGTGTAGAAGTTGCTGTTCCTGCAAAATGGGGATATAGATGTACAGGTATGAGCTTTTTAAATTATCCTAAAGTTTTACTTATTGCTATGAATGATGGAGTAGATCCTAAAACCGGTAAAAAATTAATGGAAGGTACAGGTAAATTTACTGATTACACAAGTTATGATGATATGAAAAAAGCTTGGGACAATATAATAAAACAATTTACAAGAGAACAAGTAATAATGGATACATCAGTTGACAGAACACTTGAAAAAACAACTATGGATGTTTTATGTTCTGCATTAGTAGATGATTGCATAGACAGAGGTTTAAGCTTAAAAGAAGGTGGAGCTGTTTATGATATGATATCTGATTTACAAGTAGGAATTGCAAACTTAGCAGATTCGTTATCTTGTATAAAAAAATGTGTATTTGAAGATAAAAGTATAACTACAAAAGAATTGTGGCAAGCTCTTATGAATAATTTTGAAGGTGAAGAAGGAGCTAGAGTTAGACGTATTTTACTTGAAAATCCACATAAATATGGTAATGATGATGACTATGTTGATAGCTTAATAAGAGAAGCATATGATTCACATATAGTTGAAATTAAAAAATACAATAATACCAGATTTGGTAGAGGTCCTATAGGTGGAAATTATTATGCAGGAACATCATCAATATCTGCAAATGTAGGTCAAGGACTTGGAACACTTGCAACACCTGATGGAAGATTTGCAGGAGAACCTCTTGCTGAAGGTTGTGCACCTTGTCATAATGCTGATATAAATGGACCAACGGCTGTATTTAAAACAATATCAAAATTACCTGTTATGGATATAACAGGAGGAATACTGTTAAATCAAAAGGTTAATCCTCAAACTATTTCAAATGAAGAGGATAAAATGAAGCTTATTATGTTAATTAGAACATTCTTTAATAAATTAAATGGATTTCATGTTCAATATAATGTTGTTTCAAGAGAAACATTAAGAGATGCACAAAAAAATCCAGAAAAACACAGAGATTTAATAGTAAGAGTTGCAGGATATTCAGCGTTCTTTAATGTTTTATCTAAGAAAACTCAAGATGATATAATAGAAAGAACAGAACAAAGTCTGTAACTAATTTAGGAGGCATAATGTATATTGATACTGCGAATTTAATTGAAATAGAAAAAGCATTAAAAACGGGTGTAATAAAAGGAGTAACAACAAATCCTACTATACTTAAAAAAGAAAATAAAAATAGAAAAGAACAAATAAAAGAAATATTATCACTTGGAGTTCAAGAATTATTTATTCAACTTTTAGGTGAAACTTCTGAAGAAATGATTTTAGATTTTGAAAATTTAAAAAAATTTGAAAAAGAAATAGGATTTAAATTGAGTTTAAAGGTTCCTTTAAGTTTTGCAGGGCTTGAAACTGTATCAAAAATAAAAAAAGAAGATAGTAGTAGAGTAGTGTTAGGAACGGCTGTTTATTCGTCAGATCAAGCAATACTTGGAGCTGTTGCAGGTTGTGATTATTTGGCACCATATGTAAACAGAATGCAAAATAATTCAATTGATTCTATTCTTGAAATAAGTAAAATAAGAACTTTTATTGATGATAGAAACGTAAAAACTAAAATATTGGCTGCAAGTTTTAAAAACTCTAATCAAGTAGTTGATTCATTAGTTAATGGGGCACACACAGCGACAATTCCGTATGATATTTTAGTTCAAATGATTGATAAACAAATAGCATTAAATGCAATAAAAGTGTTTAATGAGGATGGTAAAGTTACTATATAAATTTTATAGCAGTTCAGCAATTAGCTGAACTGATTTATTTATTAATTTTTATTCTTTTTTTTATATATTTTTGATATAATAAAATGAGGTGATTATAGTGAATGCTTTAATTTTTCAATCAGATTTTGGTGTATGTGATGGAGCTGTTGCAGCAATGCATGGTGTAGCATATAGTCAAGATTCAAATTTAAAAATATATAATCTGACACATGATATTCCACAATATGATATATGGGAAGCATCATATAGATTAATTCAATCTATATCTTTTTGGCCAAGTGGAAGTGTTTTTGTATCAGTTGTAGATCCAGGTGTTGGAAGTAGTAGAAGAAGTGTTGTCGTAAAAACAACTACAGGACAGTTAATTGTAACTCCGGATAATGGAACTTTAACACATGTCAAAAAAATGCTTGGAATTGAAGAAGTAAGGCTTCTTGAAGAAACGAAAAATCATTTACCCATCCAAGAATTATCTTACACTTTTCATGGACGTGATGTATATGCATATACTGGTGCAAGACTTGCATCAGGAAAAATTAAATTTGAAGAAATAGGACCTAAAATAGGAGTATCTAGTATAATAGAGCTTAAAACAGTTTCACCTATTATAGAAGAAAATAAGGTAACGGGGACTATTGATGTGTTAGATGTAAGATATGGAAGTCTTTGGTCAAATATACCTTATGAAGATTTTAAAAAATTAAATATATCAGTTGGAGATAAAGTTGAAGTAACGATTACTCATTCAGATAGAGTACTTTATCAAAATTTTATTTATTTTAAAACAAGTTTTTCGGATGTTAGAATAGGAGAACCTTTAATATATATAAACTCATTAAATAATATAGGACTTGCAATAAACCAAGGTTCATTTGCAAAAGCATATAATATTAAAACCGGAATAAATTGGAAAATATCATTTAAAAAATAAAGGAGATAGGTTATGAAGTTATTATCAATTAAAAAAATAACAGCAATAGGAATAGGAACAGCATTATTTATTGTATTATCATATTTAATTATTCCTACAGGTGTACCTAACACAAGTATACAACCAAGAATAGCAATACTATCGTTTTTTAGTATAGTATTTGGTCCAATTGTAGGATTTTCAATTGGTACTTTAGGACATGCTCTTGCTGATGCTTTTCAATGGGGTTCAATATGGTGGAGTTGGGTTATTGCAGATGGAGCATTAGGACTATTAATTGGATTATTTTATAAACAACTTGACGTAGAAAATAAGCTGTTTGATATTAAAAATATAATATACTTTAATGGGATTCAAATAATAGCAAATTCAGTATGTTGGATATTTTTAGCACCTACGTTGGATATATTAATGTATAAAGAACCTTTAGATAAAGTATATTTTCAAGGTATAATTTCATTTATAGTAAATTCGTTTACAGTTTTAGTAATTGGAACTATAATTATAAAATATTATTCAAAATCTAAAGCGGGTAATAATAACTTAACCAAGGAAGATTAATAATGAAAAAAATAATTGAATTTAAAAATTTTACTTTTAGTTATAAAAATAATGCAAATCCAACTTTAAAAAATATAAATCTTGATATATATGAAGGCCAAAAAATACTAATAGTTGGTAAATCAGGATGTGGAAAAAGTACTCTTGCAAAATGTATAAATAAGTTAATACCTAGAGTATATAAAGGTACTATAACTGGAGAAGTAAAAATAAATTCAAAAAATATAGGAACTATACTTCAAGATAGCGATAGTCAATTTGTTGGTATGAATGTTGGTGAAGACATTGCATTTGCACTTGAAAATGATTGTATAAACAAAAATGAAATGACTAATAAGGTAAAAACAATAAGTTCATTTGTAGATATGAGTGATTTTTTGCTATCAAAACCTCAAAATTTATCAGGAGGTCAAAAACAAAGAGTGGCTCTTGCCGGAGTTTTAATAGAAGATGTAGATATACTTTTATTTGATGAACCTCTTGCAAATCTAGATCCTAAAACAGGTATTGATGCAATCAAATTAATAAATGATGTACATAAAAGAACAAATGCAACAACTATAATAATAGAACATAGAATAGAAGATGTTTTGTTTATAGATTTAGATAGAATAATAGTTATTGATGATGGAATTATAGTTGCAGATGGAGATATAGACGAAATAATAGCGATAAACATATTACCTAAAATAGGTATAAGAGAACCTTTGTATATAACAGCAATGAAGTATAGCGGTGTTAATATTGAGAAGAGAGTAATGCCAAGTAAACTTGATAATATAGATATTAATTTATATAAAGAAAAAGTTACAAATTGGTATAAAAGTATAGATATACCTAAAAAAGAAATAAAAAAAGAAGATATATTAGTATTTGAAGATGTTTCATTTTCATATACAGATAAAAAAGTTTTAAAAAATATTAATTTTACAGTAAAAAAATCTGAAATAATAAGTATCGTTGGAAAAAATGGAGCAGGAAAGAGTACACTTGCTAAAATTATATGTGGATTTGAAAAAGATTATACAGGAAAAATATTTGTTGACGGTTATGATATATCAAATTTTTCTATAAAGGAAAGAGGAGATATGATAGGTTATGTGATGCAAAATCCAAATCAAATGATTTCTCAAAATTTAGTAAATGAAGAAGTTTCATTTTCACTTAAAGTTAAAGGAGAAGAAGAAAAAGTAATTAGTGAAAAAGTAAATAGCATACTTAAAATATGTGGACTTTATCCGTATAGAAATTGGCCAATATCATCACTTAGTTATGGTCAGAAAAAAAGAGTTACTATTGCAAGTATATTAGCTACAAATCCTAAAATACTTATATTAGATGAACCAACGGCCGCACAAGATTATGTTCATTACCTTGAAATAATGGAATTTATTAAAAGTATAAATGAAAAATTGGGTATTACTATAATAATGATAACACATGATATGCATTTAATGCTTGAATATACAAGCAGAGCTATTACTTTATTAGATGGTTGTATTATTTCAAATGATAGTTGCATAAAAACTTTAGCTAATAATGATATTATTGAAAGAGCAAATCTTAAAATACCTTCATTATACAAATTGGCTAAAAAATTAGATATTGATGAATATAGTTTTGTATATAATTTTATAAACTATGAAAGAGGATTAAAAATATGAGAATATTCGGGTATGAATATAAAAAGACATTTATTCATGACTTAAATGGTGTTACAAAATTAGTAATATTTTTATTATGGTCAACTCTTGGTATGTTGACATATAATACATATGTCCTATTTTTTATGTTGATATCCAGTTTAATTGTTCTTTACATTTCAAAGATTAAATATAAAGATGTTTCTTTTGTTTTTTGGGTAATATTAATATTTTTAATTTTAAATACTGTAACTATTTATATTTTTTCTCCACAAGAAGGAGTAAAAATATATCATAGTATGACAAAAATAACTAATTTTGGTAATATTTATGACCTAACATTGGAGCAAGTATTTTATGAAGTAAATGTATTTTTAAAATATATGGTTGTTGCACCTGTTGCTTTAATATTTATATCTACAACAGATCCAAGTGAACTTGGGTCAAGTTTAAATAGAATAGGTGTACCTTACTCAATCTGTTATGCTATAAATATTGCGTTTAGATATATTCCAGATATACAACAGGATTTTTATAATATAAAAAATACAAAAGAAGCAAGGGGAATAGAACTTTCTTCAAAACAAAATTTATTAAAAAGAATAACAAATACCATACCTATATTATTTCCATTAATATTTACAAGTATTGAAAGAATTGAAAATATAAGTACTGCTATGGAACTTAGAGGATTTGGTAAAAAAAATAAAAGAACTTGGTATAGTTATAGAGAGTTGAGATTATCAGACTATATTTCAATTATAGTTACACTTATTATTGTCATATTTTGTTTATATATTACGTTTAAAGATGGCTCAAGATTCTATAATCCATTTATGAGGTAAAAAATGAGAAATATATATTTTGATAATGCCGCATCAACAAAAATGCGACAAGAAGTAATTGATTTTTTATGTGAAAGTTATAATAATGTTTATGCAAATCCTTCTGCTGTTCATACTTATGGCAGAAATGCAAGAGCTTTACTTGAAAATGCACGAAAAAATATTGCCAGTAAATTAAATATTAAACCCAATGATTTAATATTTACATCGGGAGCAACAGAATCAAATAATCTTGCAATTAGAGGGATTTTATTAAAAAGTGAAAAAAAGGAAATAATATGTTCAAGTATAGAACATTCAAGTATACTAACACTTTGCGATGAACTTTCAAAAGAAGGATATAAAGTTAAGTATATAAATATAAAGCCTAATGGAGAAATTGATATAGAACATTTAAAAACTCAAATAAGTGATGATACTGCACTTATAACAGTAATGGCAGTAAATAATGAAACTGGTGTGAAACAACCACTTGATAAAATTTCTGATTTAATAAAAGGTAAAAATATATATTTTCACAGTGATGCTGTTCAATTAATATCAAAAGAATATTTTAACCCTTATGAATTGGGATTAGATAGTTTTAGTGCATCACCACATAAATTTTATGGACCTAAGGGCATAGGATTACTGTATATTAAAGATGATATTGAAATATCAAAATTAATGTATGGTGGAAGCCAAGAAAGAAATAAAAGGGCTGGAACAGAAAATATTAATTCCATTCTTGCAACTTCACTTGCACTTGATTTAAGTGTTCAAAATATGGAAAAAGATAATAAATATCTACAAGATTTGATGGATTATTTTATTAGTGAAGTAAGTAAATTAAATTATATAAAAATAAATGGTGAAAACAGAGTAAATAGTATAATAAGTATACAAATAGAAAATCAAGATATACAGCTATTATTACCTATGCTTGATATGAGAGGTATATATGTAAGTGGAGGTTCTGCATGTATGTCAGGAAGTTTAAAAGCGTCACAAACTTTAATTAATATGGGACTTAGTGAAAAACAGGCATTATCTTCTGTTAGGATAAGTTTTAGTATATATAATACAAAAGAAGAAATAAAATATTTAATTGATACTTTAAAAAATATATGTGAAGGAGAATAAATAAGTGAACATAAAAAGAGTTTTTTTTGATATTGATGATACGATTTTACAAAATAATGACAATAGTACAATAAGTACTGACCTAATTAAAAGAATAAGTGAAATGCAAGAAAAAGGGATAAAAGTTCATTTAGCAACAGGAAGGGGATATGTTTCAACTGTTCCAGTTGCTAAAGCATTAGGTATAAAAGACGAGTTAATATTATATAATGGTGCTGTTGTTGTAGATGTAAATGGAAATATTTTATTAAATAATTTAGTTGATAAGAAAGTATATAGAGAACTTATAAAAATTTCAAGAGAAGAAAATGTACATTTAAATTTATACTATAACGATACTATTTATGTTGAAAAATATGATGAGCATATAAAAGATTATATGAGTAAAACATTACAAGGTCTTATAATCAGAGATTTTGATGACTATGACAATGAATTTTCAATTAAGTGTCTTTTTATTGATGAAACGGATGTATTAGATGAATTAAAGAAAAAAATTGAAAGTAGAATATCAAATATTTATATAGTTAGATCAACACCAAATTATTTAGAAGTGTTAAATGAAAAAGCTAATAAAGTTAATGGAGTTAAGTTTGTGTTGAACAAATATGGCGTAGATAAAAATGAGGCTATGGCATTTGGCGATCAAAATAATGATTATGACATGCTAAAATATGTAGGACATGGTTATATAATGGGAAATGCAAAACAAGAATTAAAAGATTTATTTGATGAAAATAAAATAGCAGGACACACAAAAGAGCAAGGTGTACTAAATAAAATTAATGAAGTGATATTTGGTATATAAATGGAAAAATATGAAAAAAACGGATAAACTTAAATGGTTTGATATTTTAATTTTAACTTTTATTTTATGGGGAGCAGCAATACAAGAATCGACACAATGTTATTTAGAACTTATTAAAGGAAGTTCAACTATAGAAGAAATGACTACTTTTACAGCATTAGATAATTATACGATGTTATTAAAACAGATAGTTTTATTTTTAATAGCTATATTTTATCTTATAATTAGAAAATTTAATTTTAAAACTTGGAACATTCATTTAAGCTTAAAAGCAATAATATACGGAGTTTTGTTGTTTATTGGTTCAGGATTAGTATTTGATATATATTCATTTATTACAAATCCTATCGTAGAAAATTTACCATTTCCTGGAAGAATAAGTATATTTTTTTTAAATCAAAATGTATCAGATGTTATATATGCTATTTTTAATGGTATTTATGAAGAGATATATTTTTTAGGTATATGTCTTGCAGTATCACCCAAACAATTAAAATGGTCAATCTTATTTTCTTTAATTATTCGTGTAAGTTTTCATACATATCAGGGAATTATTGTAGCTATAGGTATAGGAATTGTATATGGAATATATATGCTTTGGTTTTATTATAAATCACAAGACAAAAATCTTTTTCCGTTTTTTATAGCACATGCTTTGGCAGATATTTTTGGTCTTACAATTTTATGGATATTTGGAATTTAAATAATGGTAAATCGCTTATGATTTACCTTTTTAAATTTGCTAATTGAAAGTAAATAAAGTATAATAAAAATAAACGATAAATAGGTGGTAAGAAGTTATGGAATTTGTAAATCTTAAATTACATACGGATTACAGTTTACTTGAAGGTGTAAGTACTGTAGATACATATATACAAAAAGCCAAATTAAATAACTCAAAGTATCTAGGGATAACAGATACTTCAATGTTTTCTGCTATAAAATTCTATAATTCTTGCAAAAAAAATAATATATCACCTGTAATTGGTCTAGAACTTTTCTCATATGGCTTATTTATTGAAGGTGAATATAGTATAAATGTTTATGCAATAGGATATGAAGGATATAAGAAATTAGTGAAATTAAGTACACTTTCTTATTCAAGATATGTTAGTGGAAGACCTATAATAGATATACAGGAAATACAAAAAAACAGCAGTAATTTAGTTTGCATAACTGGTGGAGTAAATTCAGAAATACTAAAAGCCATAGTTGAGATGGAATATGATTATGCAAGAAAAATAATTATGAAATATTCTCAAATATTTCAAAATTTTTATGTGGAAATACCTGCATTTGAAATAAAGAAAAGGCATTTAGATAAGTACATACAAATAGTAAAGGAATTAAAGGTGCCCTATGTAATAACAAATGATGTATATTATGCTGATAGTAATGACTTTTACCTTCAAAAAATAGTAAGTGCAATAAAGGAAAATGTTAGTATTGATAGAGTAAAAAAAGCTTATCCATATAATGACTTATATTTAAAAACAACAGAGCAAATAATAAAAAGTTTTAAAGAAGAAGATTTAGAGTTTGTAAATCAAGGTATTTTAAATACGGAAAAAATATCTGAAATATGCAAATTAGAAATGCCACAAATTGAATTTAAATTTCCTAAATTAAAATTAGATGTAAGTGAAAAAGAATACTTAAGAGACTTGGTTTATAATGGGGCTAAGATTAAATATAAAAATTTATCAGATGAAGTAATAAATCGTATCGAATATGAATTATCAGTCATTGATAATATGGGATTTAATGGTTACTTTATAATTGTTTCAGACATAGTTAAATACGCGAATGAAAATGATATATTAATAGGTCCAGGTAGGGGTTCTGCTTCAGGAAGTATAGTTTCATATACATTAGATATAACAAAAGTCGACCCTATAAAATATGGATTAATTTTTGAAAGATTTTTAAATTCTGGTAGAAAATCAATGCCAGATATAGACATAGATTTTGAACCTAGTAGAAGAGATGAAGTAGTTCATTATTTAATGCAAAAATATGGTATGGAATATGTTTCAAATATAATAGTTTTTTCAAGACTTCAAGAAAAGCAATTACAAAAAGATTTAGAAAGAGTTTTAGGAAATAGTAGCAGGGTTATAAAGCAAGCACTTGAAAAATTAGAGGGTAATGTAAGACATAGTTCTATACATCCATCAGGAGTAGTTATATCAAAATATCCATTAATTGATGAAGTTCCAACATATAGAGATGATAAGTTAAATATTAATGTAACTCAGTATCAGATGGAAGAATTGGAATATTTAGGGTTACTTAAAATTGACCTTTTAGCACTTAAGAACTTAGAGGTTATAAAACAAACAATAAATGCAGTAAAAATTAAATTATCAGATATTGATTTAAATGATAAAAAAACTTTTGAAATGTTTAATACAGGTAATACTTTAGGAGTATTTCAATCCGAATCACCAGGGATGGTAGATTTAATAACAAAGTTTAAAGTTGAAAATTTTTTGGATATTTCGGCAATACTTGCTTTATATAGACCGGGACCATTAAATAGTGGTATGACATATGAAGCAATTAAAAGAAAACATAGTGAAAATATAGACT
This sequence comes from Caviibacter abscessus, assembly GCF_001517835.1. Classification (NCBI taxonomy): domain Bacteria; kingdom Fusobacteriati; phylum Fusobacteriota; class Fusobacteriia; order Fusobacteriales; family Leptotrichiaceae; genus Caviibacter; species Caviibacter abscessus. The sequence goes on along the minus strand of NZ_LOQG01000039.1, from coordinate 38,028 downwards.
ATATTTTTCCTGAACTTGAGGAAATATTAAAGGATACTTATGGAGTAATAATATATCAAGAACAAATAATGAAAATTGCAAGCATTATTGCAGGATATACTTTGCTTGAGGCAGATGATTTAAGAAAAGCAATAAGTAAGAAAAAAATTGAAATATTAAAACTACATAAGGATCAATTTGTATCAAAAGCAATATCCAAAGGGTATGATAAGCAAAAAGTAATAAATCTTTATTCAATGATTGAAAGTTTTGGAGGTTACGGTTTTAATAAATCACATACCATACCTTATTCAATGTTATGCTATTATACAGCATATTTAAAAACAAATTATACATTGGAATATATATGTTCATTATTAAATAGTGATATAAATGATTATAAGAAATTAAGAAAATATGAGATAGAATTAAAAAAATATAAGCACCAAATATTAAAACCTAGCGTAAATAAATCAAATTGTTATTTTAAGGTATATAATGATAATGTAATTTATGGAATTTATTCAATAAAAGGTATTAGTGAAAATATAGCAAAATCAATAGAAACAGAAAGAGACATAAATGGAGAATTTAAAAATATAAATGATTTTTGTTATAGAATGATAAAATACGATCTTAATAAAAAACATATTGAAGTATTAGCACTTTCAGGAGCGTTTGATGAATTTAATTTAAGTAGAAAAGAGATATTTATTTATTCACAAGAAATATATGACATTGCTTATACAAAATATGATAATGAAATTAATGTGGGTAGAAGTCTATTTTTAACTAATACAGAAAATTTACTTAAATATGAAAATAAATTTATAGATGAATATAATGAGGATGAATTAATAGAAAAAGAAATGGAAAGTATAGGTTTATTACTTTCAATTGACTTAAAAAAAGAGAGTAGTGATATTTTATCTATATTACGTTTAGAAGATAATTTGAGAGTGGGATTGGTATTATCTTCTGAAATTAGTTTGACACGTAGAAAAGAAAAAATGCTAAAATTAACTATAGATGAAAATGGGGAAATAAAAAAATATATAATATTTTCAAATTTATATGAAAAAATACAAAATATTAATTTAAAAAATAAAATATGCTTATTTGAAGTATATAATGATGTAATAAAAGATATAGTTACAATAGATGAAGTTTCCAATTTAAAAAATACAAGTATAAATATTTTAATTGATGATTTAAGTGATGAAAATAAACAAAAATTAAAGTCTCAATTTAAACAAGGTGGATTTTCGTTAGTTAATTTCTATAAACAAAAACAAAGATTAAAAATGAATAATAAAATATATGCGAAGTTAAGCAATGACTTTATAAAAACATTGATTTTAATAGTTAATTCTAAAAATATTAACGTATATATAAAAAATCTAAGTCGTGTAAATATTAAAAAAAATTAAAACTTATGATATAATAAATGAAAAGCTTAAAGGGAGATTAAATATGGAATTTTTAGGAAATATAATAATATCACCAAATGTTATAAAAGACATAGTAATAGAAACTTTAAAGGAAATAGAAAACGTTAAAGGTATATCAACACAAACAGGTAAAAATGAGATAGTTAGCTTTCTAAAAGGAACAGATAAAAGAAATTTAGAAGTTGAAATGGGAGAAACTGAGTGTGTAGTTGACTTATCAATAGCTGTTGCATATGGCTGTGAAATAAGAAAAGTAGCAGAAGTAGTGCAAAGACAAGTTGCGGAAAAAATAAAAGAATTTACAGAAATTAATGTTAGAGAAATAAATGTTACAATAGAACAAGTTGTTAAAGAAAGAGAGGAATAATAATGTTTTTAGTAATTTTATATATTATAAACATCATGTTAATAATAGGGCTTTTATCAACTTTATATTTTATTGTAGTAAATCCTATTTTAGTGTCAACGATACTTACAAAACTTGCTATATTTTCTAATGAAAAATTAGGGCAAATAATTATTTTTGTATCAATAGTTACATATATTTCATTGTTAGTACTTTCATTACTTGAAAAATTATTTAAAAAACCAGGAAGCATTAAAGTAAGAAATGAAAATGGTTTTGTTGAAATAACAATGAATACTGTAGAAACATTATCAAAAAATTTCTTAGAAAATAAAGAAATAATTAGATATGCAAAATTAAAAGTTTACAGCGGATTTGGAAGTGTTAATATTATTGCTGTGTTAGAATGCTATACTGTAGAAGATTTAAATGAAAAATTAGGTAAAATAAAAGAAGATTTAGGCGAATATGTTCAAAAAATGACAGGAATTAAACCTAATAGAATAAATCTTAAGGTATCTAAAATTAATCCTGAAAAAGTAATTGAAACAACAAATATATCAAACACAGAAGTAATAGGAGAAGATATTACCGTAGATTCTGTTATACTTTAAGAGGTGAAATATGGAACAAAGAACACTAAGAAAAGAAATATTTAAGATTTTATTTGAAAGAGAACTTATTGAAGTTAATATTGATGAAAGAATAAATCAATTTTTAAGTAGTCATAGTTTATCAGAAAGTAAACAAGAGTTTTTTATAAAATATATAAGAAAATATATTGAAAATGAAAAAATTGTTATAGAGAAAATAAAAGAAAAATTAAATGGTTGGACTTTTGAGCGTCTTGCAATAGTTGAAAAAGTTCTTCTGAAAATGTCATTTTTTGAGATAATAATTGAAGACACTGGGCATGAAATAGTTATAAATGAAGCAATTGAAATTGCAAAAGTATATGGAGATTTAAAGAGTAAAGATTTTATAAACGGTATACTGGCAGGACTGGTGAATAATTAAAGGATCAAAATGTTATGGAAGAACAAATAATTAAATTTGTAGATTTTAATAAAACATATAATGAAATTATAAATTTAAGTGAAAAATTTGATAGAATAATTTTAGATTTAGAGGATTTAGAAATAAATCCTTCTTTCTTAAATTATATGTTAAAACTTTATAGATATTCTATAAAAAATTCATTTGAACTTATTTTTTTTATACAAAATGAAAAAAACTCTCATATATTAACTGACTTTAAAAAATATTTTAAAATTTTTAAAGATTATAATGAATTTATTAATATGAGAATATATACAAATTTTGAAGTTAAAATGTATATGAACAATGAATACATGAGAAATTTACTAAAAGATATGCTTATGAATAATGGTTTTAGAATTAAGGAAAGAAGAGAAGCAAACTTTTTAAATAAGGAACATGATAGTAAATCAACAGATATATACATAATAGATTATGATTCATATAAACAAGAAAAAATAAATGAAATTATAAAAATAAAAAATAAAAATTCACATACAAATATCATACTTCTTGTAAGTGCAAAATCAACTGAAGCTGCAATTAAAACAGTAGATATTGGTGTTGATAGCATAATTGAAAAACCTATTAATAAAGAAGAATTATTAAAGATAATAAAAAAACTTGCAATTCAAACTAATTTATATTTAGAAAATAACAGTCTTAATAATAAAATAAAAAATTTATATAAAAACCTTAATAAAGAATTAAAATTAGCAAGAGATATTCAGCAAAGTATATTACCGCCCAAAAATGTTGAGTTTAACGGTTATAAAATATCATATATTTTTAAACCTTCTCAAGATATAGGAGGAGATTTTTTAGATATTATAAAACTTGATAATGATAGAATAGGAGTATTATTTGCAGATATTGCAGGACATGGTATACCGGCAGCACTATTATCATCAATGTTAAATATGGTTATTAAATCAGAAATACATAAATATGATAAAACAAATGAATTTTTAGAAATTTTAAATGAAAAAATAATTGAAGTATTTCCAAAAGGGAAATTTGTTTCTGTGTTTTATTTAATAATTGACACAAATTTAAACAAGGTTAGTTATTGTAGATCCTCTCAAGAACCAGCACTTTATTTTAAAGATAATTCTGTAGAAGAACTTGAAACATGTGGTCAAATACTTGGAGTTTTTTCAAAAAAAATGTTTAAAGATATGATAGTATTTGAAGAAAAACAACTTGATTTTTATAATAACTCAAAAATTATTCTTTATACTGATGGTATAACTGAAGCACAAGATAAAAATGGAAATTTTTATGGTATAGATAAATTAAAACGTGAAATTATAGATACAAATGCAAATATTTATGAAATTGAAAAAAGTACAAAAGACTATACTGTAATTGATGACTTAACTTTATTAGTTATAGAAAGGGAAAAATGATAAAAAAATTTTTTAAAATAAAAAACATGACTTGCAGTGCTTGCAGTGCAAAAATTGAAAATATTTTAGAAAAGAATAAAATAAGGGCAAAAGTCAATCTTATATCTGAAAAACTTATAGTTGAATATGATGATAGTATTCATAGTGAAGATTACATAAAAAATATTGTAAAAAGTATAGGGTATGAGTTAGTTGATGATAAAAGTTCTAGAATGGTTGATGAAAATAATAATAAGCTATATATAATAGGTTTTTTTACTGTAATTATTATGGTACTTTCAATGGGTCATATGATAAATCTTAATATTCATATTAATATGAGAAATGCAATTATTCAATTTTTAATAACAACAAGTATAATCATATTTTCACGATATATTTTAATAGATGGTATAAGTAAAATTTTTAAAATAGAATTTAATATGAATACCTTGATATCTGTTGGAGTAATATCATCATATTTATATAGTACTTATAATTTAATTAATAACGACTTACATAAATTATACTTTGAAGGTGTCTGCGTAATAATATTTGTTGTTTTATTAGGCAAGAAAATTGAAAGTAACTTGAAAAAAAATACTAATGAAACAATATCTAAACTATCAAATTTAATACCGTCAACTTGTTATATTTTAGAAAATGGAAGTATAATAAAAATACTTACAAAGGATATCAAAAAAGATGATATATTAGTTTTAAAAGCAGGACAAATAGCACCTGTTGATGGAATTATTGAATCAGGTAGTGCAAGTTTTGATGAAAATGTTATTACAGGAGAAAGCCGATATATTTTAAAAAATATTGGAGATGAAGTGATAAGCTCAAGTATTGTAGTTGAAGGTAATGTTAATGTAAAAGTTACTAAAGTAGGAGAAGATACATTAATATCTAAAATAATTAATATAGTTGAGCTTGCAGGAGAAATAAAGCCTCCTATAACAAAATATATAGATAAAATTTCTCTTTATTTTGTTCCAAGTATATTTTTCATTGCAGTAATTACCTTTGTTTATTGGTATATACTTACAGGAGATTTCTCAAAAGCAATAAATCATTTTGTAACTATATTAGTTATTGCGTGTCCTTGTTCAATAGGACTTGCAACACCGACATCTATAATTGTTTCAGCTGGAGTTTTAGCCAAAAATAATATATTGATAAAAGATGGAGTAGCTCTTGAAAAAAGCTATAAAATAACTGATATAATTATGGATAAAACAGGAACTATAACAAACGGTACACCACAAGTTATTGATATTTTACTATTAGAAAAAAATAATATGGTTGATATATATAATATTGAAAAATATGTGGAACATCCTATATCTAAAGCAATAACTAAATATATAAAAGCAAATTATGAAATACTAGAAAAAGAATGTAAAGTAAGAACATTAAATGGTATGGGCGTAATGTCAGATAATTATGTTATTGGTAATGAAACTCTTATGAAGAGAAAAAATATAGATATATCAATTTTGAGTGATAAATATTTAGAATATTCAAATGAAGGAAAAACGGTAATATTTGTTGCATATGATAATAAAATAATAGGGCTTTTAACATTAATTGATGATATAAGAGAAACTTCATATAAGTTTATAAATAAAAAAAGAAGAAATGATATTAAGTTTTCAATACTGACTGGTGATAATATAAATACATCAAAATATATCGCAAATAAATTAAATGTTAAAGATGTTAATGCTCAAGTTTTACCTTATGAAAAAAGCAAATATGTTGAGCAAAAATTAGGTGAAAATAGAGTAGTTGCAATGGTAGGAGATGGAATAAATGATACTCCCGCATTCACAGTTGCTGATATCTCAATAGCAGTTGGAAGTGGTGTGGATATAGCACTTAAAACATGTGATGTAATACTTATGAAAAATGATTTAAATGATATAGATAAATTAATTAAGATGAGTAAATATACAATGTTAAATATTAAAGAAAATCTATTTTGGGGATTTATATATAATATATTTGGAGTTGTTATTGCAACAGGAGTTTTTAAATTTGAAATAACACCAATGTTAGCAGCTATATTTATGATGCTTAGTTCAATATCAGTTCTATTAAATGCAATAAAATTAAAATTTAAAAAATTGTAGGAGGAAAAGTGGAAAATAGAGATAAAATTTTAATTGTTGATTTTGGTTCACAGTACAGTCAACTTATAGCAAGAAGAATAAGAGAATTACAAGTATATTGTGAGCTTGTAGAAAAAATTAAAATTGAAGATATAAAAGAAAATGTAAAGGGTATAATTTTATCAGGTGGACCTGCATCAGTTTACGAAGAAAATTCTCCTACTATTGACAAAAGAATATTTGATATGAGTATACCAATTTTAGGAATATGTTACGGTATGCAATTAATTACTCATTTAAATGGAGGAACAGTTGAAAAAGCAGATAAAAGAGAATTTGGTAAAGCTGTACTTGAAGTAATTGATGAAACATGCCCTCTATTTTTAGGTGTTAATAAATTTTCGAATATATGGATGAGTCATGGAGATCATATTACAAAAATGGCTTGTGGATATAGACAAATAGCAAAAACTTCATCTTCAAATGCTGCTGTTACAAATGATAAAGGAGTTTATGCGTTGCAATTTCATCCAGAAGTATATCATTCTGAACAAGGTATGAAAATGATTTCAAATTTTTTATTTGAAATTTGTAAATGTACTCAAAACTGGAAAATGGATAATTTTATAGAAGAAAAAATAAAACAAATTAGAGAAATAGTTGGAAATAAAAAAGTAATGTTAGGACTTTCAGGTGGAGTTGATTCATCAGTTGCAGCTGTTTTAATTAATAAGGCAATAGGTGAAAATTTAACTTGTGTTTTTGTTGACACAGGGCTTTTAAGAAAAGACGAAGCAAAAAAAGTTAAAGAATTGTATGGAACATTCTATAATATGAATATAGTTTTTGTAGATGCTAAAGATAGATTTTTAGATAAGTTAAAAGGTATTACGGAGCCTGAACAAAAAAGAAAAATTATCGGACGTGAATTTGTTGAAGTATTTAGAGATGAGCAAAGAAAATTAAAAACAGATGGCAAAATTGAGTTCTTAGCACAAGGAACTATATATCCTGATGTTATTGAATCACAATCTGTTAAAGGACCATCTCATACTATAAAATCGCATCATAATGTAGGAGGACTTCCTGAAGACCTTGAATTTAAAATATTGGAACCTTTAAGAGAATTGTTTAAAGATGAAGTTAGAAAACTTGGTATAAAACTTGGTATGCCTATTGAAAGTATCAATAGACACCCTTTCCCTGGACCTGGACTTGGAATTAGAGTACTTGAAGAAGTTACAAAGGAAAAGGTTCAAATACTTCAAGATGCAGACAATATTTTTATAGATGAATTAATCGCAGATGGTCTTTATGACAAAGTATCACAAGCATTTGTTGCATTATTTCCTGTGAAATCTGTAGGAGTAATGGGAGATAAAAGAACTTATGAATATATAGCAAGTATTAGAGCCGTTGTTACGGAAGATTTCATGACTGCAACTTGGGCACATTTACCTTATGAATTTTTAGAAAAAGTATCAAATAGAATAGTAAATGAAGTAAGTGGAATAAATAGAGCTGTTTATGATATTAGTAGTAAACCAGCGAGTACTATTGAGTATGAGTAGAGCAAATAGACTCCAAAGCCTTATAAATAGACGTTTTATGAGTTATATGCTTGCAAATTTTAGAAATATATCACCTGAAGAACAATTCTTTGGGTGATTTTTTGTTCAATAAATAGGCTTTTAATACAAAATATTTTACGTATTGTAGGTATCGTATATAATTGTGTCAAATACATCAATCCAAATTTTTACAACATACAAATCCAATGTGAAAGTATTAGGAATTTGTCATTACCTTGTCTCCATAGATATGCTATTTTTGGGGAATATAGATTTAATTATTGAATCAATAATTGATATTTCAATTTCATTTTTTCCGAATATTTTTTCGATTACTGGTTTTGTAGTTTCCCATAAAGCATTTTTATCGTGAGTGTATGGAACTTTTGAATTGCTGTAAGATAAAATATTTTTTTATGATAATTCCAAATATTGCATATAATTAAACATGACAGAGTAGACCATATAGTCAGCCGTAACGTCCATAGAATATTCAACTAAAATATCATCTTTTTTCTTGAAGGACATAATATAACCAACTTCTTTTGTTGTTTCTGAGAAATTATTTAACCAATGTATTTTGACCATATATCTCATATTGAAATATAATAAAGAGTGTATGTTTTTTTGAATATCACTTCTATTTTTGTATAAAAATTTTATAATTTCATCAGTAGTTTTAAAATCTATATCTGTTTTATTTATACAGGTATATTTGATTTTTTTCCAGTACATGATGTTATTAGGTTATATAGTTCTTTATCTATTTGTCCTCCTAATAATTAATTTACAGCAAATTATTTTGTTTCAGATATTCAATTTTCTTTTTTATAATCTCATCTCTTGAAAGTTCTTCAAACTCTTTTTGTGTTAGTGATAGAGAGTAATATTCTACAGATTTATTTTTACTGGAATCAAATTGCTCTTTTGTAATAGAGTAGGACTCTAAGTCGAACAGATTATCCGATAGTTACTTTAAGGTGTTACATACATTAGCATTAAACGGAAGTTCTTTGTCATTACCATAAAATACAAGATTAACATTCCACTTATTTTCATCGGTTTCAATGTCATTATTGGGGAATTTGTCTTTCACAATTATTTTAAACCCTATTTCTTTTGTCATAGCCAGTTCATATATAAATAATACAAAATCTCTCATGTTTGAAAGACCGAATGTGCAATTATTTGTTCCGGAAGAGGTCAGTTTTGAAGAAGTACATCAAGTTGGAATTGAACTCTGTGAAAAGATTTTAGGCGGGAATATGAATATGTTTTAGCTACTCATATAGACAAAAACCATATCCATAATCACATCATTTATAATTCCATAGTTGTTGATAAGGGCAAAGTTTATCATTCCTATTATGGTTCATACATGGACATCAGAAATCAAAGTGATAGACTTCGCAAGGAATATAATTTATCAGTAATAGATGTGGAAACGTAAAGATAAATCAATGAAATTAAGCGAAGAAAATTTGTGAATTGGGATGACAATAATGAAGATAAAAAGGGAAACAATTATAAATCAAGGCTTCAATTTGATATGGATAGAGAGCAATAAACTGGGAACATTTTCTTAAAATAATGGAACAATATGGATATGATATTCATTTCAAACAAAAAAATCAGTAGAGATTTACCAGAGCGAAAACTATATGGACTAATTACACAGAAGAAAAAATTAAAGAAAGAATCCGAAATAAAGACAATGAAATAGGAGAGTTTGTTGATAAAACGAAATACGAAAATCAGGATTGGGGTAGTTCATACCAACATGCAAGTAGCATCAAAAATTTTATTAAAAATAAGGGATAAAGGCTTTAATTTTATGGAAGCATTGGAAAAAGGAATCCAAAAAATATCATTTCAAAAAATGAATTGAAATGAGAAATTTATAAACTTTCATTGGAACAAAAGAGGATAAAGGAAATAGTTAAGCATATTCAAATCTGTATTAGCAAAAGAGAATATTACGAGGGGGTATCGTAAAAATCCGAATGATAAAATTTATATGATGATGAACCGAAAAGATGTGGAAGCCTATCAGAAAATCCTATGAGGAAATAGATATTTTTCTTAAGCAATTTCCACACTTTAGGTTAGGAGAGTTGAAGACAAAATCAGGTAAAAATCTTTTCAGGAAATTGAATGAGCATTCTAAGAATTTACAGGTAAAATAATAGGAGATTGCCAAGAAACATAATTCATTATTAGTATAGTATGGGGAATTGGAGTATCTGAAAGTTAATATGAATGAGAAAGAAAAAAATGAGAAAAAAGAATCTGTTATAAGTTATATTTATATGTTATAATAAAAATGATATAATAATAGAGCTGGAGGATAATTATGTCAAAACTTATGTAACAGGATACATTAGAAATAGTAATATTGCTTTTGGATAATATAGTTGTCACAGAGTATTATATATCGAGATACCAGGTAATTGGCAATTTGTTATTGATATAGTTAATATGCTGAAAACATTAGATATACTACCAGTACAGATAATAGATTTTGGACATCCAAATTTTAGAGATTTAAATTTAAAAAAATATAAGGAAGGTAAACCAAATTATTGGAAAAAGGAACATAAAGTAAAGATATGGGAAAATTAATTTTTGCCTATAGGATTTAATATTGTTCATAGGTAAAGGGCGTTAGAAAGATATGTTGAAGAACTGCTTGATTATTTAGACAAAAATAAAACGCATCAATTTTACTGGGAAAAACCTGTCAGGTTAATAAATAAGTCTATTCATCTTATGGAAAATGATGATAGCTTGCATGAAAAAATAATAGGTAAGCATTTTGATTCATGTACTCAATTAGCAAAGGAGTTGGGATATGGTGAATAACATAAGAAGTGAATTTGATTTATATCTAGGTATGTGCAAATGGTTAAATACATACTTAAAGGCAAGTTTAAAAACAAAATGTGAGAAGTATTTGTACTAGATTGTCATTTTGTATATTTGGATTCAATTTTAGACAAATATGATGTGATACAATATTATCAACCAGTTGTTGGATTGAAAATTGAAATTGATGTTTTAGGAATTGTAAAATAGAAAGATAGAGCCGAAATTTATCTTGTTGAAGCAAAAAAGACAGCTTTAAATTATCAAAACTTAGGGCAATTATTAATATATTGTAAATTTTGCAATTCTGCAGAAGCATATCTATTATCCTCTGGTTGTTTGGGTAGTCTGAAAAAAGTTTTTAATAATTTAATAGAGAAGATTTGCTTGATTATGGAAGCGGAAAAAGAATTAAAAAAATTAAAGTTGCCAGATGGGATGTCACTAAAGATGGGATAGATAACCATTCTATTGTACCTAAAATTTAGAAATGTTTAAATAAAAAAGAAAGGTTTATAAAATGCAAGAACTAAAGCTAGAATTGGAAAATTGTTATGGAATTAAGAAAATGAACGAAACTATTGATTATTCAAATAATAATGTTGCTATTATCTATGCACCAAATGGCACAATGAAGTCTTCATTGGCAAAAACATTTGAAGCTATAAGAGATGACAGGCAAGTTGAGGAAAAAATATATGGATTAAAGAGTTTGTGTAATATTTTCGATGAAGATAATGTAGCAATTTTAAAAGATAAAATTATAGTAATAAACCCATTTGATGAAAATGCATATGAAGGTCAGGGATTATTGATGGCTAACGAGTCCTTGAGAAAAGCATATCTAAGTATCCATGATTCAATAGAGTCTAAAAAAGAATCATTGTACAGTAAAATAAAAGAGAAGTTTGGGTATTCAACTCGCAATAATTTCGATGTTAAAAATACCATGCTGAATGATTGGGAGTTAACATCAAAGAAAGAATATGATTGTTTAATTAAAATAAAAGAGTTACTACACAATCCAGCAATGGTTTGCTCATTACATGAAGATGATTTGGAGTATGCTTCATTATTTAATGACAAAGTTTACTCAATGATAAAAACTGGAAAAACAGGAGAATTAATAGAAGCGTATGAAAATAAGTACAGAGAGTTGGTTGCCAAATCTCTATATATGCAACAAGGTATTATTGACCACAATAATTATGGGAATATAAGTAATGCATTGAATACTAACGGCTTTTTTGCAGCCAATAATGAGGTTATACTAAAAGCTAAAGACGGAAGTGCATCTATAACATTAAAAGAGCAAAAGGAATTAGATGATCTTATAAAAAAAGAAAAAGAACAAGTACTAGATTCAAAGGAAATTAAGGATTTATTCGAAAAAATCAACAAAGCAATCAGTAAAAACAAAGATACACAAGCATTTAATACCTTCTTACAAACCCATCAAGATATAATCGTAGAGTATAAAGATATAGATTTATTCAAGAAAAAAGTGTGGGTTAAAGCTTTTCTTTATTATGAGCATTTACTAGATGAATTGCTAGATAATTATAACAAAGCACAAAAAGATTTAAAGAAATTGTATGATGAAGCAAGGGAACAAGTCACAGATTGGAAGAAAGCGTTAGATTTATTTAAAGAAAGATTTTTTGTCCCTTTTTCAATTGAACCATCGAATCAGGAAGATGTTATTTTGAATATGGAATTACCAAGTTTTAAATATATTTTTTCGGATGATCGAGGGAAAAAAGAAGTAACGAAAGATAATTTGCTTGATGTTTTAAGTACAGGTGAGCGTAGGGCATACTATATATTAAATATGATTTTTCAAATCTTAGTTGCAAAAAAACAAGGTAAAGAATGTTTGGTTATACTTGATGATATTTCTGAATCTTTTGATTACAAAAATAAATATGCAATTATAGAGTATATTAGTGATATTTCGGAATACACTGATACAAATGATGAAAAATTATTTAAAATTTTATTACTAACACATAATTTTGATTTTTATAGAACAGTATCTTCGAGAATCACAAAACGCAGTAATTCTTTTATAGCTTTTGTAGATTCAGACAAAATAAAATTAGAAAAAGGGCAGTATACAAAAAATATTTTCATGTACTATAAAAATAGTCTGGTTAAAAAATATAGTGATAATATTATGGTTGCATCCATACCGTTTGTTCGTAACCTAATTGAATATACGGAAGGTGATGATAATGAAGACTACTTGACTCTTACAAGTGTTTTGCATTGCAAGGAGAATACAAAAAAGATTACTTTAAATCAAATTCAAGATATTTTTAATAAATATTGGTGCAAAAAAGAACCTGCTACATTTGCAGTAGGTAGAGAAAATGAATTAGTGTATAATATTTTAATTCAAGAAAGCGAAAAAATTACAGATATAGAAAAGTTGGAAATTGAGAATAAACTTATCTTATCTATGGCAATAAGATTGATAGGCGAGTCATATATGCAGAATAAAATAATATCTGATTTATCAAATGGACATGATATATTGAAAGATGTATTCAGCAAAAAAAATCAGAGTGCATGGCTTATCAAAGCGTATAAAAAGTATATAAATGATGATGCAATGAATATTTTAGAGATTGTAGCAATGATAACACCAGAAAATATCCATTTGAATTCATTTATGTTTGAGCCAATTCTCGATATGTCATTGAAGTATCTATATAAAATATATAATGATGTAAAAGTGTTGTCTAACCATCAGTAGATATAAAAGAAACAGAAAAATGTCTAACTCTTAATTTTCTTGTTATAGGTATAAGGATTACCGCTATTGAAAATAATATTAGATTTTTGAAAGAGTATGGTTATATAAACGAGTAGGCTCTAATAAGACTGGTTATTGAGAAGTTAAGGAATAGTTTCGTACTTGCAATTGAATATAAAAAAATGAGACCGTAGCTTAGTTGTTATAGTCTTTTTGCATTTATTGAAATTGAATTTTTTTTAAAATTTTACTATGAAAATAGCAAAATTTATGATTAGAAAAAAATAAATTTTATAGGGTGAACATAAATCATCTTTTGTTTAAGTTTGTTACTTTCATTTTTTGATGATGAATTGTCAATTCAAGTGCAACACCTAATGTAAGTTACCGAAAAAGTACTTAATTAGGTGTTTTGTATTGGATACATTTTCTTGGTCTGTTATTTAGTTTTTCCAAATTTAGTTTTAGATCTTCAACATTTACATAGGATAAATTCATTCCTTTGGAATAAAATTCTCGCAGTAATCCATTCGAGTTTTCGTTTGTACCCTTCTGCCATGCACAATAAGGATCACAAAAATATGTTTTGCAATCCAAGTGCTATATATCCCGCGAACTCTTTTCCTAGGTCAAAAGTTATTGTCTTTACCAACTCTTTCGGAAACTTTTTCAAAGCATTTATTATAGACCTTGTCACTATGTTTTCTGTTTGATTTTTTACCAGAATAGCCAAATAAAATATCGATTTTCTTTCCGCTAAAGTAATAAAACAATACGAGCTTAATTCTTCCAGACTTTACGGTGTCACATTTCCAATGACCCAATTCTTCACGTTTAAATACTTCCTTTGGACAATTTTTTTATTGTTCTACTATTATCATTGAACTTCACTTTTTTTCCGAGGGTCTCTTAAACTTTCCTTTGAATGAAACGGTAGATTGTTGAAGTAAAGGGGATAAAGTTTATTGCATCAGTTTACCGATGTGAAATTTGTTCGGGAGACCAATGTTCTAAGGGTTTTGATTCCACATATTTTAATGAACACTCATCAAATTATTATTTCGTTTACTTAGGTGCCTACGGCATCGATATTTATTATTTGCAAGGATTGGGAAATACTTAGTAAACGATGCATGAACATTCTTTGAAGTACATGAATTTCGTTTAATCTCTCTAGAAATTGTACTTGGGGAGCTGTGTAGAGCTGTGGCAATTTTTCGGATACTCATTCCTAAATTAATAAATTGATAGACACAATCTCTCTCTTCTGTGGTAAGATGTGTATAGCTCATAGAATATTCTCTTTTAAAATGTTTGTTTGGTCACTTACATTTTAACATAGTCTATTTCTATGGGCTATTATTAGTGTTGCACTTATTATGATAGGATGTATTTAGGCATATTGTTTACAAACAACATTTATTAATGCTCCATATTCTGACACTAATTATAGATTTCATATTTATAATTTGACGATATAAAATTCTTTATTTTAGGTAGCTCATCAATACATATACTACTATTCTCTTTAATGATATCTTTTGAGATTTATATAACGTTACAAACAACTTAAATTATATAGCCAAACGAGTAAATTAAACAGGAATGATTTATAAAAATGATATTAATGATAAGAAGAAATCTATTTAAAGGGCTGTGGGATGTGCATTCGTTGTTGTTTAGAAGAATGAAAGGAATATAATTAAAATATTTTAGTCTTTGAAACAAGACTTCAAAAGTGGTATAATATTTATATAAAAATTTCATAAACTTATAGATGAGAGATAATTATATGAAAGTTATAATGGATTATGAAATATTTTAATAAATAAAAACATGAATAAAAGCTTAATGTGGATTTTTTAGATATGTTTTTTTATTAGGAGAAAAAATGGATAATAACAATATATTTGATTGGGTGGATTTTTATAAGGCGTTTGCTAATAGTTTATTGGCATATAAAAATAAACGTAATGAGTTAATTGATATAATTAAAAATATTTATGAAGAAATAGATATCAATATGCCAACACTTGAAAAAGACAATAATATTATAGATATTGATCCATTTACAGTTTTTGGACTATTTAATAAGAGTTCTATGAAAGAATCTAATAGGGTTAAAATAATATCATCATTTGTTAAAAAACTACAAATTAATGTCAATATACCCACTTCATTTGCCAGTATACCAGTTCTTAATAATCAAAACGCAACTTTTTATTCTTTTAATGATGTATCAGAAAATGATATTAATGAATTATGGTTATTATTTGAAAGTGCTCTAAAATATTCAGAAAATCCATCTGAAGAAAATCGTAGTATTGTATCAAAATACTTTGATATAGTTATTAACAAAAAGGGAAATGATAATAGTAAAGTTACAATGGGTCTTTATTGGATTTCTCCGAATGTATTTCTTAATCTTGATAGAAAAAATGAATGGTATATTTATGAAACTAAAAAAATTCCTGAAGAAGTTATTATGAATTTACCTAAGATAAAATCAAAAATTAAAGCTAAGAATTATTTTGATATTTCTGAAAAAATTAAAACCTATCTTCAAAGTGATAGCAGTCAACTAAAAGATTTTAAAGAATTATCTTTTGCAGCATGGAATTATTCAAATAAAGTTAATGAAAAAAATAAGGCTAAGCGGGATGAAAAAGGCGAGGCACTTGCAGATGATGATGTAGACACAATTCATTATTGGATATATTCTCCTGGAGAAAATTCAAATATGTGGGAAGAATTTTATGATACTGGAGTGATGGCTATTGGTTGGAGTGAAATTGGTGATTTATCTTTATTTAATTCAAAAGATGAAATGAAAATGGAATTAAAAAAAGTTTATGACCCAACTAAAAGCTATAGAAATACAGCTCTTGCTACATGGCAATTTGCAAACGAAATGAAAATAGGTGATATTGTATATGTAAAAAAAGGGACGTATCAACTTATAGGAAGAGGAATTGTTGAGTCTGATTATGTGTTTGATTCTGAACGTAAAGATGATTATAAAAATATTCGTAAAGTAAATTGGACACATAAAGGAGAATGGTTACATCCTGGTCAAGTTGTTATGAAGACATTAACAGATATTACTGTGTATACAGAATATATAGAAAAATTAAGGATTTTATTTGACAATGACGAAATAGAAAAAGTAGAAGATGAAACTCCTGATATAGTTTATCCTGTATATGATAAAGCAAAATTTCTTGAAGATGTATTTATGAGTAATGATCAATATAATACACTTGTAGGTTTAATTAAAAGTAAGAAAAATGTAATACTTCAAGGAGCACCTGGCGTTGGTAAAACATTTGCTGCCAAACGTTTAGCATATTCTATTATGGGGTGTAAAGATCAAGAACGAGTTATGATGGTTCAGTTTCATCAAAGTTATTCTTATGAAGATTTTATTGAAGGATTTAGACCCATAGGAAATGGAAATTTTGATATTAAAAAAGGCTCTTTTTATAATTTTTGTAAAAGAGCAGCAGATGATTTAGATAAAGATTATTTTTTCATAATTGATGAAATTAATAGAGGTAATTTAAGTAAAATTTTTGGAGAATTGTTTATGCTTATAGAGAGCGATAAACGTGGAAATGCATTGCAACTTTTATATTCGGATGAAAAATTTTTTGTACCTAGAAATGTATATATTATTGGTATGATGAATACCGCAGACCGTAGTTTAGCAATGCTTGACTATGCATTGCGTAGAAGATTTGCATTCTATGAAATGAGACCAGGTTTTGATACAGATGGATTTAGAAAATATAGAATGACTTTTGATGATAATAAATTTAACTCTTTAATCAATTGCGTTGAAAATCTTAACTATGTTATTTCTTCAGATGAGTCCTTAGGTGAAGGTTTTTGTATTGGACATAGCTATTTTTGCAATTTAAATGAAATAAATGATGAAATACTTATGAATATTGTAGAGTATGAACTTATACCAATGTTAAAAGAATACTGGTTTGATGAACTATTTAAAGTAAAAGATTGGTCAGAAAATCTAAGGAGATCGATTAAATGATACCAGTAAGGAATGTATATTACATGTTATCATATGCTTTTAAAGTTTTGAATGAAAATGGCTACAAGAATATGGCTAATGAACGATTTAATAATGTTGCAGAGTTATATGCGGCTATCTTATCAAAGGGTGTATCGGTACAATTAAAGAAAGGAATTGGCAGAGAGTATATATCTGAAACGGAAGTATTATCATCTTTACGAGGCAAAATAGATGTATCAGAATCTATAAAAACAATGTCTATGTATAAAGGAAGAATGATTTGTACGTATGATGATTTTTCAGTTGATTCTAAAATGAATCAAATTATTAAAGCAACAATAAAATTTTTAATACATGCAGATATTTCTAAAAATAGGAAAAAAGAACTTAAAAAGTTACTTGTTTTCTTAGATGAAGTGAGTGACATTGATATTTATACAATAAATTGGAACCAACAGTATAATAGAAATAATCAGACTTATAGAATGTTAATTTCTATTTGTTATTTAGTCATTAAAGGATTACTTCAGACAAATAATGAAGGTAATACCAAAATGATGGAGTTTATAGATGAGCAAAGAATGTGTAAACTCTATGAAAGATTTATTTTAGAATATTATCGTAAAGAGCATCCAAAACTTAAAGCAAATGCTTCTCAAATACCATGGCAATTAGATGATGGAATCGATGATATGTTACCGGTTATGCAAACTGACATTACACTTAGTAAAGGAAATAAAGTATTGATTATTGATGCTAAATATTATTCTAAAATTACACAGTCACACTTTAATGTCCATACAATTCATTCAGGTAATTTATATCAAATTTTTACTTATGTAAAGAATAAAGAATTAGAATTTTTAGATACTGATCACCAAGTATCAGGAATGATTTTATATGCAAAAACGGATGAATTAATAATTCCAAAGAGTACATATAAAATGAGTGGAAACAAGATAAGTGTAAGAACACTTAATCTTGATTGTGAATTTAGTGAAATTGCACAACAGTTGGACAATATAGCAAAAGAATTTTTTTATGATGATTGAAAATATAAATACTCCATAAATAACATGTTAAATAATAAAAAAGGTTTATGGAGTTTTTTGATAGAAAAATAGATTAATAATAGTTTCTTTTTATTAATATTTAATAAAGTAACAAAAGTAAGTTCTAGTCTCATTAAAATTTTTAGAAGAAATGATTAAAAACTATAGTAATTGTAAAATTTTTATGCTATAATCACTAAGGTTGCAATTTGCAACGACTTTTTATATTATTAGAATACGAGGTGATTAAGGTGGCAAAACAAGACGTTTTAGAGCTTGAAGGTGTAATATTAGAAGCTTTACCTAATGCTATGTTTCAAGTTAAGCTTGAAAATGGACACGAAGTTTTAGGACATATCTCTGGAAAAATGAGAATGAATTATATTAAAATTTTACCAGGTGATAAGGTAACAGTTGAAATATCACCATATGACTTATCACGTGGTAGAATAGTATATAGAAAGAAATAAAAAATAAGGAGGGTTTTTATGAAAGTAAGAGCATCTGTAAAAAGTATTTGCGATAAATGTAAGATAATTAAAAGATCTGGTATCGTAAGAGTAATATGCGAAAACCCTAAACATAACCAAAAACAAGGATAAATAAAACATATAGATTTTATAGACATTAATTGCAGAGACAATTGATATAAAATTGTAAAAGTATGTTTAGCCGTAGGGCTTATTCTTATCGGTTATAGGGTAAGGCATATTGAAGAAGGTAAATATCAAAATTAAGGAGGAAAAAATTGGCTAGAATAGCAGGAGTAGACATTCCAAGAAACAAAAGAGTTGAAATTTCACTAACTTATGTATTTGGTGTTGGAAGAAGCACATCAAATGAAATCTTAAAAAAAGCTGGAGTAAATAAAGATACTAAAGTAAAAGATTTAACAGAAGAAGAATTAGGAAAAATCAGAAAAATCATCGACGAATATAAAATTGAAGGTGAATTAAGAAAAGAAATTAGACTTAATATAAAGAGATTAACTGATATAAAATGTTATAGAGGTTTAAGACATAGAATGGGACTGCCAGTTAGAGGACAAAAAACTAAAACTAACGCTAGAACAAGAAAAGGTCCAGCAAAAATGGCTGTTGCTAAGAAGAAGTAATAAGGAATAGGAGGAAACCGTAAGTGGCTAAGAAAACAGTAGTTTCAAAAAAGAAAAAATTAAAAAATATACCAAACGGTATAGCATATATACATTCAACATTTAACAACACTGTTGTTACAATTACAGATACTGAAGGAAAGGTTATTGCTTGGAAATCAGGTGGAACATCAGGGTTTAAAGGAACTAAAAAAGGAACACCTTTTGCAGCTCAAATAGCAGCAGAACAAGCAGCACGTACTGCAATTGAAAATGGAATGAAAAAAATTGAAATAAAAATTAAAGGTCCTGGATCAGGAAGAGAAGCATCAATAAGATCTATACAAGCAACAGAATTAGAGGTAACTAGAATAGTTGATATAACACCAGTTCCTCATAATGGGGCTAGACCACCTAAAAAAAGAATATAATAGTGTAAGGGAGGAAAATGACTAATGGCAAGAAATACACAACCCGTTCTAAAAAAATGTAGAACACTTGGACTTGATCCAGTTGTATTAGGAGTAAATAAAAAATCAAAAAGAAATATAAGACCAAATGCAAATAAGAAACTGACAGAATATGGAATACAATTAAGAGAAAAACAAAAAGCTAAATTTGTTTATGGAGTTATGGAAAAACAATTCTATAAATTATATGAAGAAGCTACTAGAAAAGAAGGAGTAACAGGGGAACTTTTACTTCAATATCTAGAAAGAAGATTAGATAATGTAGTATATAGATTAGGTTTAGGAGCAACAAGAAGACAAGCAAGACAATTAGTAAACCACGGACATATACTTGTAAATGGAAAAAGAGTAGACGTTGCATCATATAGAGTTAAACAAGGTGATGTAATTGAAATGAAAGAAAATTCAAAAGAATTAGATGTAGTAAAAAATTCTTTAGGTTCAAAAGCTATACCAGCTTGGCTTGAATTAGAAGAAGCAAAAAGAGCAGGGAAAGTTTTAGAAAATCCAACAAGAGATGTTGTTGATTTTGAAATTGATGAAGCAATGATAATAGAATTCTATTCAAGATAATAATAATTGTTATAATATATCTAACTAAGGAGTTGATTTATCTTGCTAAATATAGAAAAGATAGCTAAAAATATAAAATTAACAGAAGAAAAAAGCAGTAAATATGCAGCCCAATATACTTTAGAACCACTTTATAGAGGTTATGGTAATACAATAGGAAATGCCTTAAGAAGAATATTATTATCTTCAATACCTGGTTCAGCTATAAAAGGTTTAAGAATTGAAGGAGTTCTAAATGAATTTTCTACAATTGAAGGTGTAAAAGAAGCTGTTACTGACATAATTTTGAATGTTAAAGAAATTATAATAGAGCTTGATGAACCAGGTGAAAAAAAGATGTCTTTATCTGTTAAAGGACCTAAAGTTATAACTGCTGCTGACATAACGCCTGAATTAGGAATAAATATAATTAATCCTGATCAAGTAATAGCAACAGTAACAACAGATAGAGAAATAAATATGGAGTTTTTAGTTGATTCTGGAGAAGGCTTTGTTGTTTCAGATGAAATAAACAAAGATGGTTGGCCATTAGATTTCTTAGCAGTTGATGCAATATATACTCCAATAAAAAAAGTAAATTATATAGTTACAGATACCATGGTTGGACGTGTAACAAATTATGATAAATTAATACTTGAAATTGAAACAGATGGTTCTGTTGAAATTTATGATGCATTATCATATGCGGTTGAATTACTTCTTACACACGTAAAACCGTTTACAAATATAGGAACTTCTATGGCAAAATATAGAGGGGATAGTGACGATGAATTAGTTACAACTACAGATATACGTAACGCTTATTCAGATTTAAAAATTGAAGAATTACAATTTTCAGTAAGAGCTTATAATGGTTTAAAAAGAGCCAATATAAACACAGTTTCTGATTTATCTAAAATGACTTTAGCTGAATTAGAAAAAATCAAAAATCTTGGTAAAGTTTCTTTAAATGAGATAATTGAAAAGTTAAAAGAGTGTGGCTTTGACGTAGAAAGTAATTCAAGAGACTAAGATTGGAGGTTAGTACTTAAAATGAATCATAATAAATCATATAGAAAATTAGGAAGAAGAACGGATCATAGATTAGCGATGTTAAAAAATATGACAATTTCTTTAGTAACAGCTGAAAAAATTGAAACAACAGTAACAAGAGCTAAAGAACTTAGAAAATTTGCAGAAAAAGCTATAACTTTAGGAAAGAAATTCAATGCAACTGATGATACTGCAAGACAAATACATTTAAGAAGACAAGCATTTGCATTCTTAAGAAATGAAGCAGCAGTTGTTAAGATATTCAAAGAAATTGCTCCTAGATATATGGAAAGAAATGGTGGATACACAAGAATCATCAAAACTGATGTAAGGCGTGGAGATTCTGCTGAAATGGCAATAATTGAATTAGTTTAATAAATAAATTCTCCCATTTATATGGGAGTTTTTTTTAAAAGGAAATAATTATGAATCTAATAATTAGAAAAATAAAAGAAAAAGATAAAGATATTTATTTGCAATTAACAAATGAATTTTATAATTCAAATGCAGTACTTCATACAGTACCTAACCATTATTTTACAGATACTTTTAACTATTTAATGAAAACTGATACGTATGCTTCTTGTTACATTTTAGAATGTAATAATGAGGTTTCTGGGTACTGTTTAGTATCAAAAACCTATTCACAAGAAGTGTCAGGTATGGTATTATTAATTGAAGAGGTATATATAAGAGAGAAATTTAGAGGTCAAGGTATAGGAACAAAAGTATTTGAATTTTTAAAAGAAAGTTATAGCGACTATAAAAGATTAAGACTAGAAGTAGAGAAGAAAAATACTGAAGCAAAAAAATTATATGAAAAAATTGACTTTAAAATTTTAGATTATTTACAAATGGTAATTGATAATTAGGAGGTGTATATATGCCAGTTAAAAAATTATATCGTAGTAGAAAAAACAGAATAATTTTTGGAATTGCAGGTGGAATTGGAGAATTTCTTGATGTTGATCCGACTATAATAATAATATTGTGGTTACTATCTGCATTTTTAGGAGCTCCTATTATATTTTACATTTTACTTTTATTTGTAATACCAGAAAAACCAAATTACTGGGGTTAAAATTAAAAAGACACAGCTGTGTCTTTTTTTTATAAGTCGATTATTACTTTTACAACTTTTCCATATTCAACAAATTCATCATATTCATTAACTATCATATCATCATAATTATCATTTAAAGAATGAAGGATTAATTTTCCATTTCCAATTTTTTTCTGTTTAACAAAATTTTCGCCATTTAATCTAAATGCCCCAATTTCATTATTTTCTATAAGTACATTTTGCTTTATAACTATAGTTGAATTATTAGGTATTCTTGGAAACATGCTATCTCCTTTTACTTTGAATGCAAAATATGTTTTTTCATCTCCTCTAACAATAGCAGGAATAAAATCAACGAAATCAGTATCAAGCCTTCCATATCCTGCACTTATACTTGAATATAAAGGAATCATGCTAACATTTTCATATTTATCATAAGAAATATTAGTATATGTATTTGAACGCTTTATATTTGAATATCCCATAAGATAATCCATATCTACTTTAAATAATTCACATATTTCTTTTAATACATTAAATTTAGGCTGTCTAAGTCCATTTTCATACATTGATATAGCACTTTTGGTTACTTTTAGTTTATCGGCTAATTCTTGTTGAGTTAATTTAGACTGACTTCTTAATAGTATTAACCGCTCATTTTTCTTAGGCATATTTTGCACCTCCTTTTTCTAATATAGTGTACACTAAAAGTAAACAAAAAGCAATATTTATAAATAAAATAGCAAAAATATGTGAAAAATATAGTTTTTTCTACTAAATTGTAAATAAATGATGTTGCTTTTAGCAAAATAATAATGTATATTCTATTAAGAGTGGGAAAAAATGGAAAAAAGTGGAAGATTGTGGGGTGAGATTATATGTTTATTGGTGAATTTAATTGTAAAATGGATTCAAAAGGTAGAATAACTTTTCCAGCTAAATTTAGAGAACAATTAACAGATAATTTTGTCATCACAAGAGGACTTGATAACTGTATCAATTTATTTACACTTGAAAAATGGAATGAACAAACTAAACAAATTGAAAATATGAAGTATACAAATAAAAATCATAGAGCATATTCAAGATTTATATTATCAGCTGCAACAGAGTTAAATTTTGATACACAGGGAAGAATAAATATTCCGCAATCATTAATAGAATACTCTAAATTAGAAAAAGAAATCATAGTTACTGGAAATATTGACAGAATTGAAATTTGGTCTAAAGATGTTTGGAACAAATATCTTGAAGAAAATCTAGAAAATATTGAAGAATTAGCAGATGATATTTAAGGGGTATAAATGTATCATAAAGCCGTATTATATGATGAAGTAATTGAAAATATTATTTCAAATAAAGATAGCATATATTTAGACTGCACTTTAGGTGGTGGAGGTCATAGTAGAGGAATTTTAGAAAATTCATCAAAAAATTCAATTTTAATAGCAATAGATCAAGATCAAAACGCAATAAACTATGTTAAAGAAAATTTAAAAGAATATGAAAATAAAATGAAAATTTTTAAAAATAATTTTCAAAATATGGATACAGTTGTATACTTGGCAGGCTTTGATAAAGTTGACAGAATATTAATGGATATAGGAGTTTCTTCTAAACAATTAGATGATGTTGACAGAGGTTTCTCATATAAATATGATGCTAAATTAGATATGAGAATGAATGAAGAGCAAGAGCTTACAGCATATAAAGTAATAAATGAATATAGTGAAAAAGAATTAGCAGATATTATTTATAAATATGGTGAAGAACCAAAATCAAGAAAAATTGCAAACTATATCGTAAGAGCAAGACAAGAAAAAAATATAGAAACAACAGTTGAACTTGCGAATATAATTATAAAAGCAATAGGTAAAAAAATGAAAAAACACCCTGCAAAAAGAACTTTTCAAGCTATAAGAATATATGTAAATAATGAATTAGAAGTTTTAGAAAAAGCAATAGATAAAGCAATGAATTTATTAAATGATAATGGAAGACTTTTAATAATAACATTCCATTCATTAGAGGATAGAATTGTTAAGGAAAAGTTTAGATATTATGAAAATCCATGTACTTGTCCTAAAGATATACCAGTATGTATATGTAATAAAAAATCATATGGCAAGATTTTAAATAAAAAAGCAATTATAGCTAAACAAGATGAGCTTAATAAGAATAATAGAGCTCATTCAGCAAAACTTAGAATATTTGAAAGGAAAGAAAAATGAATAATATAAGAGTAAATGTAAAACAAAAGAGTGTAGCAATCCCTAAAATAAAGGCAAAGACGATAAATAAAACTTTAGTAGAAGTATTTTTAGCTTGTATATTAGTATTAATAATAGCATCAGCAAATATAATAACAGGAAATAGCCTTTATTCAAATGCACAAAGTAACGAAGCATTAAGAAAAGAATTAAAAGTATTAGAAAAAGAAAATTCAAGACTTGAAGTTGTTAAAGCAAATATACAAAATATTCGTGAAATACAACAAAAATCTGAAGAATTAGGGTTTGTATATAATCAAAAAATAAATTATGTTAAATAGGCACTGTAACTGCTGTAATTTTAGTGGTTACAGTTTTTTTTATTTAAGGAGATTCAAATTTGATTTTTTAATAAAAACATGGTATCACCATATTAGAAAAAATTATTGATCATAACAGGCGTGTAACAAATATTTTAAAATTTAACTGCTGTTTGCACTTATTTTGCTAATTTCTTAAATTAAGAGATAGTAACGACCCATATATACTGTCATGATCTTATAAATAATATGGAATAGAAAATAATAAAATGTAGTTTTTTAACTGTAAGTATATTATACGAGGAGGTAAAAATATCAGAAGTTATATAGGAAAGAATATGAGTATAAATTCAGAGAGAACAGTATTAAAGAGAGTAGGGTGCATAATAGAAAATCCGTTTTTTTATCCTAATTTAACAGGGACTGAACTAAATTAAGAGGAATAGATCAACTTTCTGTGAAGAAAGCTTTAGAATTGGTAAATTTACCATATAAAGATAAAAAGCTATTTTCGAAGTATTCATTGTGAATGAAGAAGAGATTAGCTATTGCAAATGCAATTATGCATAATCCCGATATTTTGGTTTTGGATGAATCCATAAATGGGTTAGATCCTATTGGTATTGCAGAGGTAAAGTATATTGATATCAAGATATCTTATCCGAATTGGAGAGTTTAGCCGATCGTATAGGGATTATTGATTCTGGAAAATTTAAGAAATCATAGTGCAAGAATGGAAAAATAAAGAAAATAGTGGTGTTCGAGTTTTTGTAAGAAAAATTGAGAGAGCCAAAATACTACTGTATGCCAAGGGAATAGGTTCAGAGTGTATTTCTGAGTTTAATGAAATTTTTAAATAATAATTTGGAAGGGAATTTTACTATCATAAGAAAATTTTTTTGAAAAAATCAAAAGATATTATAAGTTTAGTTTAACTTAATTAATGATTTAAAGACAGGTGTAACAAATTGTTAGGAGTGAGAAATGAATGATAATTAAATTGGAAAATGTTAGTAAATCATATTCTGATAAGAATATATTAAAAAATATAAATCTTGATGTTATTCAAGGAGAAAGAGTGGTGATACTTGGAAAGAGTGGAAGTGGAAAAACAACGTTATTAAATATAATATCAACTATAGATACAAATTATGAAGGGAATATATATGTATACGATAAATGTTTACGTAAATTAAAAAATTTTGAGCTGTCTGAGTTGCGACGAGATAAACTAGGATTTATTTTCCAAGATTTTGGGCTTTTAGAGAATTTTAATGTTGAAGAAAATATATTACTTCCTACCAGAAGTGCAGGGATTGATATAAAAAAAGATGAATATTTTAATAAACTTATAAAAGTGCTCAATATTAAGGATTTCTTGTTAAAATATCCTTCAGAACTATCTGGTGGAGAGAAACAAAGAGTTGCTATTGCTAGAGCTATTATTAAGAGACCTACACTAGTTATTGCTGATGAGATTACATCTGCACTGGATATTCAAACTTCTAGAGAACTTATCAGATACTTAGATGCAGTAGTTACCAAATTTAACATAACCTTATTGATGGTAACTCATGATCTTAATATTGCTAAAGTTTGTAATTCGGTATATTTTATAAAAGATAAAAAGTTGATTAAACTTAGTGATTTAGAGAAGGCGAAAGCATTATTTTTTGAAGGTGGTGAAATTTAAATAAATGCAGAATAATAGAGGTGATAAAAAATATTATTACATGTTTAGCATGTCCTTGATATTTATGTTTTTTTATTCCGTTCTTATTTTAATAAATAACGAAAAAATATATGAATTAGCAGATAATATGGAAGAGGTTAAAAGCCTATTTCCTTTAATAGTTATTGTTGCATTTATTGTTTCAATGAAATTTGCAATGGATGGAATAATGCATGTTTTAATAAATCATAAAGAAAAGTTAGGAATATATTCTTTGGCGGGTTGTAAGAATATTTACTTGGCTTATATTATAACAGTTGATTTGGTAAAAAGTGTATTTTTAGCATCAATTTTTGGAGCAGTGTTAGGAATTGTATATAGCTACTTTATAATCTCACTTTTAGAATTAATATTTGGAATTTCGAATATATCTGTAAATATTATAGGCATAAAAATTATGCTTGAATATTGCTTCTTGATTGTATCTGTAATACAAACTAATTATTTTATAGCATGTCTAATCCTTAACAAAAAGGATATTAAAGATTTAATGTATCATGAAAATATTTTAAAAGTTGAAGACGCTATTATAAAAAGAACAAATATACAACAGTATTCAATTATTACGCTTTGCATATTATACTTAACCGTTTTTTTTATTTTGTTATCAATAAAGAATATAACTTACAGTGTAAGCATATATTATATTATGATTAGCTTGGTGCTTATAAGTTGTGTTATTTATAGAATTACTAAAATTATACTTATAGTAAAATTGAATAGAAATTTGAAATTTTTGCCAAGGAAACTTTTTGAATATGTTTTTTCGAATGAGGTAAAAAGAAATTGGAAAAATTATTATACAAATCAGTGTATATCTATAACGATTCTTTCTTTAGCTTGTGTGCTTTTATTTGTATCACTGACAATTGGATATTCATATAAAGAAAATATTGCTAAGGAAGCTCCTTTTGATTTAGCGATATCAGTTGATGCTAAAAATGTTAGCTTTGCAGATGTAAAGAAGAATATAGATGCTGAAAATATATCTGATGAAATTGAATATAAGATATACTTGAATGAAGACATGGAAAAAAGTAATTTACCTAAACAGTTTATAAAACTTAGTGATTACAACTATTTGCGTAAATTACTAAAAAAAGAACCAATTAATTTGGAGAAGAAGCAATACTTAATACAGGTAGAAGATGTTTCAGTTGAAAATAAAATTAAAAAGGAAGTTCATGATACTCAACGTATAATAAAGAATGAAAAGTATTTTATGAATAAAGAAATACAAAATTTTCCATTTTTACAGTCTAACATAAATGGTCAATTTGAATTACTTGTATTCAATGACGAAGAGATTGACAGAATGAATCTTCCTGTAATAAGAAATGTATTTATAGTAGAATTTAACAATAAACCTGCCCCACAATTAAAGAGAAAATTATTTGAAGTATTAAATTCGTCGTCTAATTTAGTGATAGATAGGGATAAGGACCATATAACAATTAAAGTTGTTTTAAAAGAATGGACTAGATTAAATGGTTTAGTTGCATTATCTATATTTACAATTTTTGGTATTTTTTTAGGATCTATTTTAATGCTGATAGCCATTAGTAATATTGCATTTTTTAGTATTAAAAATTTGGAAAAAATTGATAGAGAAAACAAAATATATTTTAATCTTGGTTGGAATTCGGAAGAGATTAACAGGTATAATACTTATAGAATTAAGAAATATTATGAAAATTCTATATATATGACATTATTAAGTTTGGTTATTGCTACTATCTCACTATACTTATTGGTGAAAGATTATTTAGATAAAGATATGTATATTTTGGTGTTTAGCATAGTCTCGTTTTGTTTGTATTTGTTTATTATGATTGGTTATAGGATAAGTTTACTAAGAATCTTATATGACAGAAAATAATAGTATTGTTAGATATAATAAAAAAATTTAGAAATTTTAAAATAGAGCAAGCAATATGTTTCGGATTTTCTTTTATTAGCATATTATTGATGTTAACACTACCTTATGTGTTAAAAACAATAGGGTTAAATTGAAAAAAATTATTTGCTCAAAAAAATAATGGATATACCTGATAAAATTAGAAATATCAATGGAGAATTTCTTTCTAAATATACCACCGGAAAGGTTGTTAATTTTATAAGTGATGATTTAGAACAAATCGGTGCTTCTTTTACAATAATATTTTTTGATGGGGATTTTTGCGTCTATATTTTTAATTAACATGAATATTAAATTATTCGGTATATTGATAGTATAGTATTCTATGCAAGGCGTTCAATAATTGAGGAATTAAATACACAAATGAAATTTTAAAGGATGTTAATTTGCATGACAAAATAAGCCGATTGGAAAAGGGAATAGATTCTATTATTGATTAAGAGTTTTCTATGTCAGTAGGAGAAAAACAAAGATTATGTTTGGCTAAAGCACTGCTGAAAAACAAAGATGTATTGATATTGGATGAATTCACATCAAATTTAGACATATGTAACGAAGAAGAAATTACAAAAAATATTTTGAAGAGTTTGAATGACAAAATTGTGATTGTAATAACTCGTAGATTTAAAGTGTTAGACTATTGTGATGTGGTTTATGAAACTAAGGATGGATGTTGTAATATTATCTTACAAGATAAAATCTGACATGATACCCCATAAGTAGAAAAGGAAAATAACCAAAACTACTTATGGAGTTTTTTTATTGAAAAATCACCATATACCCTAGAGTTTAAAGCACAGATATCACAAAAATATTTTGATGGATTTGGTTCATATGAATCTTTATCAAAAAGATATAGAATTTGAATAACTACATTAATTCACTGGATTTTGTTGGGATTTTTGTTGAAAAAAGGAAGTTTAAATTTTTGCTTTCTTTACCTAGCTTATTTTGCAACAGATTCTTTTTTGAATATTTTTTGCACTATTTTATGTAATATATTTGAAATTTACTTTATGTTTTTTTTAGTTATACTGGTAATAAAGTAGGTGATAGAATGTTACGGGAAAGAGAAAGAGAAATTATAAATTTATTTTTAAGTAGTGAAAATGAAATAATTGAGAACTATTTAAAATATTTAAATATTAGTAAAAGAACTTTTTGGTATTATTTAAAAGGCATAAATACAGTATTATTAAAAGAAAAATTAAATAAAATACGTGTAAAAAATAATACAGTAATTTTTTATAAAAATGATATGAAAAAATTACTAGATAAATATTGTAATAATCAAAATATGTCTAAAAATAGTATAAAAAATTTAATATTTTTATATGCTGTTTTTTCTAAACTAGGACTTAATATATCAAAATTATCATCTACCATATATATTTCAAGAAACACAATTAGCTATATGATAAGAAATTTAAATTATGAATATAAAGATGGAAGATTTATTAATCTTAAATTAAAAGATAGAGCAAAATTGTTATATGACATACTAAATGATAATGATATAAGCAAATATACGTATGTTGTAATTGAAAAAGACATAATAAATAAAATAAAAGAATTTATAAATAAAGTATCAAATAAAATTGATTTAAAATTAAATTATTCTTTATATATTAATTTAATATCATATATTTATTGTTATATTACTTTTGAACAAAGTGATAAACCGAATAATTTTGTTAATTATAAAGAATTTAAAATAATTTCTGATATATATATTAGTTGTTTTAATAATAAAGATAAAGTTAATTCAATTTCTGATTTAATAATTGGTTTATCCCTAATACCTGATATAGAATCTTGGATAAATGAAAGTTTTTGTTAGGAAAATTAATATATTCAGTAAGTAAAAGAATAAATGTAGATTTAACAAAAGATCAAATTTTATATAATTTTCTTTTATCGCATTTAAAGATTGCAATATATAGACTTAAAAAAAATATTTCATTGGATAATACATATTATGTTGATTTAATAAATAAACATGACAAAATGTTTCATTTAATTACTGAAGAAATACAGGAGATAGAAAAAATATACAATATAGTATTTACAAAAATTGAAATATCATTATTATGTTTTCATTTTAATGCTTCATTAGAAAGGGTAATTTATAAAGATAGAAAAAAAGTTGTATTAGTCTGTGCATTAGGATATGGTAGTTCAAAAGTTTTAGAATATAATTTGAAAGAAAATTTTGATATAGATATATTAGATGTCTTACCTATACATATGTTAAATGAAAGTTTGTTAAATGATAAAAATATTGATTATATTTTAACTACATCAGATTTAGATAACATTAATGCGATAAAAATAAATCCCTTATTAAAAGAAGAAGATTATAAAAAACTTATGAACTTAGGAATAAAAAATAAAAAGAGAAAAATTTTAGTTGATAGTTTCGTAGAAGACATTAAAAATAATTTAGGTGTTGAAAATAAAGAATTAAAAAAATATTTATTAAAAATATATGGTGAATATTTTTATACAAATCAAATGAAATATAGTTTTTTAATTAATATGATAAATGAAAATAATGTTAGGGTTATTAATAGTATTCCTACATTTGAGGAGGCTATAAAGGAAGTAGGAAATATACTTATAAAAAATAAAACTTGTAGCGTAAAATATGTAAATGGAATGATAGAAAATGTTAGAAAATTTGGTTCGTATATTATTGTTGAAGACGGTATTGCTATACCTCATTCTAATCTTGAAACAGAAGCATATAAAACAGATTTTTCTATACTTATATTAAAAAAATTTATAAAATTTGGAAATAAAAAAGCAAAAATTTTTTTTGGATACAGTAGTACAAATAAATATGAACATTTAAGCTTTTTAAAAGAATTTTATAATTTAATACTTAACAAGGATTTTTTAGACAATTTAGATAATATTAATAATGCAAATGATTTTATAAATTACTTAATTCAAAGTGAGGTTCAATATAATGTTTAATAAAAATAATACTATAATTTTAGATAAAGTATCTGATTGGAGAGAAAGTATAAAAGAGGCGTCTAATCCATTAATAAAAAATGGAAATATAAATTGGAATTATGTAGATAAAATAATTGAAAACATCAATAAATTTGGATTTTATATAGTTTTAGATGAATATGTTGCCATACCTCATGCTAGACCTGAAGATGGAGTATGTGAAACAGGAATTTCATTTTTAAAATTAAATAATTCAGTTTTATATGGAAATGAAAAAGTATATTTAATATTTGTAATTGCAGCAAAAAATGCAGATTAACATATAAATATTTTAAAAAGATTGATGGATATAATACAAAATAAAAAACTTAAAGATTCATTAATAAAATCAAATAATGAAATTGATATAATAAATATTTTAAATGGGGTTAACTAATATGAAAATAGTAACAATATGTGGTAATGGTATAGGAAGCTCACTTATGTGTAAACTAAAAATTGAAGAAATTCTTGAAGAAGAAAGTATTCTAGGCGTAGTAGTAGAATCTTCAGATTTTAATTCAGCACTTTCAAAAGGAGCAGGTCTTTATGTCAGTGCTCTAGAATTAATTGAACAATTACCAAAAGAGGTTGAATCGGTAGTTATAAGAAGTTACGTGAATAAAAAGAAAATAAAAGAAGATGTAATTATAAAAATTAGAGAGTTATTAAAATAAAGGAGGAAATTATTATGAGTCATTTTCTTAGTTTTTTAAGAGATATATTAAAGGAACCTGCATTACTTTTAGGTATAGTTTCGTTAATAGGTTTAGTTTCACTTAGAAATATTAGTGGGAACTTTAGGACCTATATTAGGGTATATAATGCTTGGAATAGGAGCTGGAGCTATTGTATCTAGTTTAGATCCTTTGGGAAAATTAATAGAACATGGATTTAAGATTAGTGGCGTAATACCAAATAATGAAGCGGTAGTTGCAACAGCACAAAAATTATTTGGTATAGAAACAATGTCAATATTAGTTACAGGTCTTATTATAAACATATTAATAGCTAGATTTACAAAATATAAATATGTATTTTTAACAGGACATCATAGCTTTTTTATGGCATGTTTATTATCAGCAGTTTTAGGTGCATTAGGATTTAGAAGCTATTCATTAATATTATTAGGTGGATTTTTCCTAGGAGCTTGGTCTGCAATATCGCCAGCTATTGGTCAAAATTATACTTTAAAAGTAACTGATAATGATGAAATAGCTATGGGACATTTTGGAAGTTTAGGATATTATTTATCTGCATTCATAGGAAGTAAAGTTGGAGATTCAAAAGAAAGTACAGAAGATATCAAAATACCTGAACAATTTGGATTTTTAAGAAATACAACTATATCAACTGCTATAACAATGTTAATATTTTAAATAGTGTGTGGTTTAGTTGCGAGCTTTTCATTTGTTTTAACTCTTTCTGATGGTCAGCCACCTTTGGTTTTCTTAGTAATGACATCATTTAAATTTGCTATAGGAGTTACTATTGTTTATTCAGGTGTAAGAATGATATTAACTGATTTAATCCCTGCATTTCAAGGTATAGCTAAAAAAGTAATACCTAATGCAATTCCGGCAATAGATTGTGCTGTATTTTTTACATATGCACAAACTGCTGTTATAATTGGATTCATATTTAGTTTTTTAGGTGGAATAATAGGAATGTTAATTTTAGGTTTTTCAGGTTCCATTTTGATTATACCAGGTTTAGTACCTCATTTTTTCTGCGGAGCAACAGCAGGTATATATGGAAATGCAACAGGAGGTAAAAAAGGAGCTATAATTGGTTCATTTTTCAATGGTTTATTAATTACATTTTTACCTGCTTTATTATTACCTGTACTAGGGAAATTGGGATTTGCAAATACAACATTTGGAGATTCAGACTTTGGAGTTTTAGGAATACTTTTAGGAAAATTTGGAACTATAGGTAATTTAGGAATATATATAATAGTGGTTATAATTCTTGCAATTTTAATAATTCCTAATTTTATTAAAACTAAATCAAATGTTATTAATTATATTGAAGAAGGTGAGTAATAAAAATGAGTATAAACATATATGCAGATGGTGCAATATTAGAAGATATGTTAGAACTTTACAATAATTATCCATTTATCAAAGGTTTTACAACTAATCCAAGCTTAATGAAAAAAGCAGGAATAAAAAATTATGAGGAATTTGCACGAAAAGTTTTAGAAAATATAAAAGATGTTCCTATATCATTTGAAGTATTTTCAGATGACTTTGAAACTATGAAAAAAGAAGCTGAGATAATATCATCTTGGGGAGACAATGTTTATGTAAAAATTCCAATAATGGATTCAAGAGGAGTTTATTCAAATGATGTTATAACGTATTTATCAAATAAGGGAATAAAGTTAAATATAACAGCTATATTAACGCTTGAGCAAGTTAAACTTGCTGTAAATTGTTTTAAAGATGGTACTAAAAATATAGTTTCAGTTTTTGCAGGAAGAATATCTGATTCAGGCAGAGATGCTACAATTTATATGAAACAAGCAAAAGAAATATGTAATAGAAAAAATGGAGTAGAACTTTTATGGGCAAGTCCAAGAGAAGCTTATAATATAGTTCAAGCAGATGAACTTGGAGTAGATATAATAACAGTTACAAAAGATTTAATATTGAAGTATTCGAAATTTGGGAAAGATTTAGAACAAATATCGAAAGAAACAGTACAAATGTTTGTTGATGATGCTAAGAGGTTAGGATATACTATTATATAAAATATTAATGAAATCTTCCATTCATAATAATGAGTGGAAGTTTTTTTATAAAACACATAAATATTATTGACAAAAATTTATAAAGTTAAATATCAAAATAGATGACTTTGAATTTATATTAATTATGAGAGCTTCAGGTTCAGGAAAATAGTTGATGTAAAGTTGTTTTCAATAGAAACTTTGATTTAGTTAAAGATATATTTTATAAATTTTCTTTTAATTTTTCAATCTTGTATTTATTTTTTTATATTATTTAATTTTCAGAGAAAATTTTTAAATCAACAAATACAATTAAATTATGGCAATAAAAGTGTTAGGACTTTGCATGTTAAAAGATGGAAGTCCTACTTTTTTTGTTAGTAAGTTTCACATATTGGTAAAATTAGTGGTAGATAAATTTTTATAAAATGTTTTTTTATTATGATATAATAAACGCGATTAAAACAAAAAAATTAAAATGAAAAGAGAAAAAACATGAAGAAAAATAAAAAATTACTACTGTCATTAGCGGCATTAAGTGCATCGACGATGACATATACAAAGGTTGAAGACAAGGTAAAGGCAGAAATTACCTTTGGAATTGATACCCATTTTGGAGCAGACGCAGCAGAGAGGGTATCAAGAATGGCATTTCCAGCAATGGATCTAATATTTGCAAAAAAAGTACAAGATTACGACAAAAAGAAAGAACCGAAAAATCAAAGTGTAGGAGAAACAGCACAACAAACATCGAGGAATTACTATTTACCAAAATATCCAGAAAATAGAGACTTAGACTTAGCAATAAGATATATATCAAAAGAATACAAGTTTAGAAAAAGACTTGGAATAAAACTTAGTGAAGATTATTTTGGATTAAGATTAGGATTAGATGTAATAGGAAAAGATAATGATTACGAAAACTTTATTGAGAAAAATGAAATAGATAAGTTAAGATTAACATTAACATCAGAGAATAAATATTTAAGTGGAACATTAAAGTATTACGTAATTGGAGAAGAAAAGAAAAAGTATGGAATAGATAAAATAGAAGAAGAGAAAGACAAGATAGGGAATAAAGAAGTAGACTACAATGTAACATTTAATCCATTAGCAGATTATCCGATACAAGCCTTTGTAAATGTAAGAGGACAAGGTAAAAGAGCAGAGATAAATCCAAGTTTGGGAGGAGCATACAAAGGTTTTTACTTTAACGCAGGGCCGGTATTTGCGACCAATAGAGAAAAATTAGATGTAAATGAAGAGATAGAAAATATATCATATGCAGCTCCTGGATACGATAAAATAGAGTATTTTAAGAAGTGGGAGAAGAAAAACGTAAATTTAAGCACTAAAAATGAATATGAAAAAGATAAAGCAGATTTAGAAAAAGCAGAAGTATCAGGATATAAGGGAACATATAGACTACTTGGATATTATTCAGGCTCATTATTTGGAGATAGCCCCGTAAAATTAGCAGTAAATACTTTTTTAGATGAGATACATAGTAATGATAAAACTAAACATATTTCAGGATTATTAAAAGATATTGAAAATGGAACAAATATTTTAGCTTTAGGTGTTAAGTATGGATTTCAATATCAAAAATTAATTAATGAAGCAAAAGATAAAGCTACAATAAACTTAATAGCAACAAAAGTAACACAAAAAATGCTAGATAGAGCAGGAATAGGATATGGAAGAAAAACTTCACATTTAGGACTAATAAAACAAGTTCCAAATGATTTTAAACAGCTATTTCCAGGTTTATTGCCTAACTTTGATTTATTTGGAATAAATCCAGGAATACTTGATCCAACATACCTATATTTCAACGGATTTACATATAATGATCCAAAAATACCGAATAATTTAGCTAAACCACTATCACTTAGTTTAACAAGTAAAGAACCAAAATCAGAAATGCCACAAGCATTAACGGTATCTAACGCAGAATATGAACTAAAAAATCGTTGGCATTACCTTGGAGAAGATTTATTTAATTATTCACTTCCAGATTTTGAAAATTATTATGGTTTTCAAACTTTAGCGAAAAATTTTACAGAAGGAAGTGGTTGGACTAAATTCATAAACATATTTAATGTGCCAGAAGCTTTAGGAAAAGCAACAGAATTATTGCAAAATCCATATGAGATGAGGGGAATAGACCTAACAAGAGCAATGTACTTTCATGCAAGTGAAAAAGAAAAAAATATATTTAAGGTAGAAGAAACACTTGCAAAAATTAAAACGGATTTAAAAGATATAAAAGATGTGAAACAAACAAATAATATATCAGCAAAATTAAATGCAGGTTATGTTGGAAATGGATATAGAATTGACCTACATTCAAGAATAAATGATAGAACAGATATTAAATCAGATGACAAAAAATTAGACTTTACAAAAATCCAACACACAGCAGGAATAAATGTACAAGGAATGTATAAAGGTTTCATAGCCCAAACGAGTTTAGATACAACTTACACTGATATTAATTTACAGTATAAAGTTAAAAATATTGAAAATAATAAAAATAAAAAAGAAAAGGAAAAAGAAAGAGAAATAGTATTAAAATATAAGGATCTTAATTTAGTAACACAAACATATTTAGGATACAGAATAAAAGCAGGTTCAAAATGGGATATAGATTTAGGATTATCACATTATGGTGAATATGGATATATAATGCCAGAAACATTTAAGGTAGATGGAAAAAATTATGAACTTTCTGTTGTTAAAAGAGATAGTAAAGGAAATCCTATAGATTTAAATGATAAATCTGTAGATGTAAGTAAAACTACAGAGAAACATCTAGTAGATGAGGCGTTTAAAAATAAGGAGAAAATTGAAGATAAGAAAAAAGAAAATTCAAAAAGAAAATTCAATGCAGACGATGCTTTACAAAAAGAGAAGAAACCATTAGAAAATTCATGGAGAAGTATATACAATATATTATCACCAGAAATAGGGGTAACATATAGACCATATAAGAGCTTTGAGATAAGAAATGAATTTCAGCTACCGGTAGCATTTAATAAGAATGAATTTTCAGGTGTTAATATAATGTATAAAACGGAATTTAAATATTTGCTAGGAAGTTCAGATTTTGATATATTTACAGATATGAATAAAGCCTTTAATTTAAGGACAAAAGGGAAAGTAGATGCTGGAGTAGAATTAGTAGAAAGAAATGGAGTATATGCAAATTACGATATATTTGCAGATTTATCAGCGGCAAAAGTAAGCTTATACGGAAAAAATCTAGATCCAAATATAGATTTA
>NZ_LOQG01000038.1 GCF_001517835.1 Caviibacter abscessus | reverse complement strand
TAAAGATTTTTCTGATGTTTCACTACCATATAAATCTTTTCCTATTAAAACAGAATCTTCACCTTTAGTTACTAGATTTTTTCCCAATAATACTGTATTTTTCGCTTTAGAGTTTAAATTTCTTCCAATTATAGTCGTATCTTCATATAAAGCTTCAACATCATCTCCTATAGCTACAGTTTTACTTGAACCCATTGCTTTTGCCTTTTTACCTATAGCGACATTTTCTTGCTTACCATTATCATCAGCTGTTGTTCCTATTTTTTCAGCCATTAAATTTGTAGTAACTATAAAAAAGCCTGCAAAAAAAAACAAAGTGGATTTTACTTTATTTTTCGTTCCAGATTTTTTTAATTTTTTTAACTTTATCATGTTTTCTCCCAAAAATAATATATTTATAATGTTGACATATTACTATGTTATTATTAAAAATCAAAGCTTTTTTTATGATTTTTATTAACAAAAATGTAAAAACATAATTTTATATATTACCTTTATTACCGCCCCCCCCCCGCACGTTTTTTGAACCCTACGACACGCCTTAAAAACTAAGTTTTACAACATTGTCATAATCACGGTATTTTTTTCACAAAATTCCATCTTTTTTCGCACTACTTTTTTAACCTCTTTTATGTAAAATAAAAAAAGAACACCTCTATTTCAGAAGTGTTCTTTTTATAAGGTTAGAAATTTATCAAAAAAACGTAAAAGATAAATTTATTTATACTTTCGTTTTTATTTAACAATAATATCTACTCTTCTATTTTTAGATGATATTCCATGATCTACTATATGACTTGAACCACTTGAAGCAATTTTAGCTTTAACATTTATACCATGTTTTTTTAATACGCTTAATACAACCATCGCTCTTCGTAAACCTAGTTCAAGATTGTATTTATATTCTCCTCTAGTATCCGCATACCCTATAATTTCAATACTACTTATATTTCCTCTACTCTTAATTTCTTTAGATATATTTAATATATCTTGTTCTTGTTCTTTTGTTAATCTACTCTTATCAAGAATAAAGCCTGTTACCGTATATGTTATTGGTTGTGTATATGCTTTCATAATCATTTGTTTAAGTTCATCAACATCTTTTCTTAAATCTTTTATTTCCTTATCTTTTTGAGCTAATTGATTAAGGATTTCTTTTCCACCTGTTCCATTTAAGTAAATACCTGATTTTATTGATTTATTTGTGTCAACAAAATTAAGGTTAAATCCTGCTGATACTCCAAATGTTTTTTGTGTATCTATTCCTGCACTTAGTTTGTATATAAAGGTATTTGATGGTTCTGTTCCACTTATTCCTAGTGCAAATCCACCTTGTTTATTGTAATAGGCTGCTCCTGCTCCTATTGAAAATAACTTATTATCTCCTACTTGTGGAATACTTGCCATTGCCATTGTTGTTGCTATTCCTCCACTTAATTGTTTTGATATAGTTTTTGTTTCATTTCTTACTTTTTCAAACTCTTTGTATATCTTATCTCCAGTTACTCCTTTTTCTTCTCCTGCTTTTATATCTCCATTTATAATATCTTTTAACTGTCCATAGTTTACTGCATCATTTTTTTCTTTTCCATCTGCTAAATTCGTTATTGTTACTGCTGTATGTCCATTTCCACCTAAAGTTATTTTGTTCTTAGTATTATCATCATATTTTACAGCTTTATCACTTAATTCTTTTATATCTTTTGTATTTTTTTCTATTAATTTTGTATTTTCAGTAACTTTATCAGATACTTTCTTAAGCTCTTCTTTTGTTGCTGCATTGTTTATTTTATTTCTTAATTTCTCATTTAAATGCTTTTCATCTATTGAATCATCTTTTAATTCTATTGTAAGATCTGCACCTCCAAATAGTCTTTCATCATTACCTGAAAGTGTTAATGTTTGTGATTTTACACTTCCTTTGTTAGCAATTTCTTCTTCAATATTTTTAATTTTTGCTTCATTTGTATTTATTTTAGCTGTATTATTTACTATTTTTGCATTATTTTCAGCTATTTTAGTCATATTATTTGCAATAGAAGTTTTATTCTTATCTATTTCACCTCTATTTTTTTCAATACTGTCTGTATTTGTTTTTATGTTTTCTTTATTTACAGCAATTTCTTTTTTATTACCATCTATACTATTTCTATTTTTTTCTATTTCTTGTTCATTTTTGTCTATTTTTTCTTTGTTATTCTTTATATCTTGCTTATTCTTATCTATTTGATTTTTATTAGCTTCTATTTTTGCTTTATTTTCATCAATAGCTTTAGTATTTTTTTCAATATTTGCTTTATTGTCTTCTATACTTTTTGTGTTTTTAGCTATATTATCCTTATTTGCTTTTATATCTTCTGTATTTTTAGCAATATCCTCTGTATTTTTTGTTATTTTGTTGGTATTTTCAGCAATTGCTTGTTTGTTCTTTTCTATTTGATCCTTATTTTGCCTTATATCTTTCATGTTAGTTGCAATAGATACTCTATTCTTATCCATTTCATTTCTATTTGTTACAATGTCTTCTTTATTTGTATTTATATTTTTTTCGTTTACTTCAATTTTAGTTTTATTTCCTGCTATATCATTTTTATTTTGTTCTATATTTTTATTATTTTCTCCTATTTTCTGCTCATTTTTCTTAATCTTTTGCGTGTTATTCTCCATTTTTGCTCTATTTTCAGCAATGGTACGCTTATTTTCTTCCATTTGAGAATTATTACCATCTATATTATCTTTTAATTCTTTAATATCTTTTTCATTTTTAGATATTTTACCATTCAACTCTGTTTTTACACTATCCAATTGGCTTCCATTTACAGCATCTTTCGAACTAGAACTAATGTCTCCATCTGCGACATTTATTATCTTCTTACTATTTGCATTAAGTCCAGAATCGCTGATATATACCAGATTCCCAAGTTTTATTCCTGAATCTCCAATTACAACTTTATTAGTTCCTTCTCCTGCTGTTACTTGTTTAAATTCAGGTGAACTTGCAAACTTTATACTTAATGTCTTACCAGTTATTTCTGTTTTTACATTTTTATCATCTACTTCTGATGATGTATTTCCACCTTTAATAGTTAAAGTTTCTCCTAATTTAACTGTTGATGTACTACCTGAATTTCCTGCAAACTTCAAACCATTTTCTATTAATTTTTTGATTTTATCATTTAATGCAACTGTTACAGAATAAAGCTGAGATCCATTTACTGCATCTGTACTTGTTTTACCAATTAACCCTGATGATACATTTTGTATTCTTCTTTCCATACCTTGTGCTCCAATAGTCACTATACCCTTAGTTGTTCCGGCAAAATTTTTTAATTCAACATCATCAACATTTTCATTACCATATGTTTGATCCATACCCTTTGTATTAGCTCCTGAAGGTGTATAACCACTACTATTATATCCTAAAAATACTGAATTTTCTTGTTTAGCATGTATTCCACTTCCTAAAGCTACAGTTTCAGAAGCATATACTGTTGTAAAATTTCCTATTGCATATGAATATGATACATTATCTGAAACTTTTGCATCCGTTCCTATTGCATATGAATAAAGTGAACTATCACCTACTTTAGCCTCATCTCCTATTGCATAAGAACTTTTAGATCCCGCACCAATGGATGCCTGATATCCCAAAGCATAAGCTTTTTCTGCCCCGTCTTTAATCGATGCTTGTGTTCCTAAAGCATATGCAGAAGAAGAAGTTTCACCTATTTTAACTCCATATCCCATGGCATTTCCTAATACAGATTTTACTTCTGAACCATACCCAAATATTCCTATATAGTTTTGAGTTGCTTTAGACTTTGAACCTAAAAGTGTTACACCTACAGCAGTTGAACTTATTTCAACTCCATCTCCTTGCTTAACATTCCCGTCTCCATCTTTTGGTTTAGTTGGTGTTGTTTGAGCAAAGCTCAGCATTCCTGTAATAAGAAAAATTATCAATGTTTTATTATTAAACCTGACTTTATTTTTCATCCTTGACTTTATTAACTTTTTTAACTCTTTCATGTTTTTTCTCCCTAAAATTATATTTATAATGCTGATATGTTACTATGTTATTATTAAAAATAAAAGATTTTTCCATGCTTTTCATTAGCAAAAATGTAAAATTATAATTTTATATATTTTATTTATTACCACCCCCCCCCCGGCATTTTTTACACCCCTATTAAACACTGCAAAAATCACATTTTTCAGCATTGCTATTTTTATAAATTCCTTCGATGAAATTGTTCATTTTTTCACATTACTTTTTTAACCTTTTTTTGTATGTAATAAAAAAGTGTGTAAAAAATATTATAAAATATAAGATAAAATTATAAATTATATCGAATTAACATTGTTTCGTTTTTCTGGTATAATATAGCAAACATGAATATAAGATAAATAATTATTTTTAAAAAGTAGAAAGGTCATTATTATGTTAAAGTTTTTTGATTTTTGTTCTGGAATTGGTGGAGGAAGAATAGGATTAGAAAATAATGGATTAGTTTGTGTTGGTCACTGTGAAATTGATAAAAAAACGGCAGAAACTTATAGTATCTTCTTTAATGATGATCGTAATTATGGAGATTTAACAAAATTAGATTTAAATAAATTACCAAATTTTGATTTTATGATAGCAGGCTTCCCTTGCCAAACATTTTCTATTGTTGGTAAAAGAAAAGGTTTTGAAGATGAAAGGGGACAAATTATATATTATTTAATTGAAATTATGAAACACAAAAAAGTTAAATATTTTATTTTAGAAAATGTAAAAGGATTAATTAATCATAATAAAGGTAAAACTTTTGAAACAATAAAATATGAACTAAGAAATGCCGGTTATAATATTTATTATAAAGTCTTAAATAGCCTTGATTATGGTGTTCCACAAATGAGGGAAAGAATATATATAGTTGGTTTTAAAAAGGGATATGATAATGGTCAATTTACATTTCCTAATAAAGAAAATGACAGAATAAATTTTGATTCTTTTTTAGATTTAGATAATGATTTAGAATTAAATATTCTTGATAAAACATTTCAAAAATATTTGTCAAATAAATATAATGAAAATAAATTTACTAACGAAGATATATTAAGTTGGGAAAACTGCGTTATTGATTGGAGACAATCTGATTTAAGACGTTATGAAAAAACTTTTCCTACATTAAGAACAGGTAGGCATGGTCTACTTTATATAAAAAATAAAAAGATAAAAAAATTAAATGGATATGAATCTTTATTATTACAAGGATTCCCTAAACATCTTGCTGAAAAAGTAAAAAATTCTAAATTCAATAATAATAAAATTTTATCACAAGCAGGTAATGCAATGACTGTTAATGTTATAGAAAGTATCGTAAGAGAAATGATGAAAGGCAAGTCAGATGAAAGAAATCAGTAAGGCTACATTAGGCTCAAAAACCGCAAAAAATGGATTTAAAAATGAACAACACATTGTCAATAAGTTCAATAATTGGAAAAATGACAATGAAGCTAAGGAATGGTTAATAATAATGGGATATTCTTTAGAAAAAATAGAATCTGTAAAAGCAATTATACTTTCTGGATATAAAGCAGATTTAAATATAAAAATTAAAGTTAAACTAAAAAATGCTCTTGATATTGAAAATATGCAAGTTAAGTTGGTAAGTAATAAAAAAGGATTCAATCAAATTGATAAAAGATGGTTAAAAAGTTACAATGAGTTATGGAATATCCCTTTAAATGTACAAACAATTTTAAAATATTTTTCCGGAGAATTAAAACCATATAAAAACGAAGTTAGGGATAATAGAAGAATGTTTATTGATGAATTATCAGAAAATGAAAAAAATTTGGTATTATCTTGGTTAAATGACAATAAATTACTTATTATTACAGATATCATAAAAGGTAGAGGAGAATTTTCAGCAGAATGGATATTAGTTGTACAAAAATTAAACAAAAATGCTAGATGGGTATTAAAAAATATAAATGAAGTAATAAATCATTATTTTGCAAATGGAAAAGTTGAAATTAGCCCTAAAGGTTCCATTAAATTAGGAAAAATTACACTGCAAAGAAAAGGCGGAGATAATAGTAGACCTACTGCTAATATGCTACAATTTAAAATTGATCCTAGTGAACTTTTTGATATTTAAAGACGATTAGAAATAAAAATCTAATCGTCATTTTTATTAAAATAATTCAAAAAAACTAGATTTTCATCTAGTCATTTTTCATTTACTTATATATCAAACTTTTGTCTTTCTATTTTTGCTCCTAATTTCGTTAATTTATTTTCTAATTTATCATATCCTCTATCAATATGATATATTCTATTAAGTCTTGTTTCTCCTTTTGCAATAAGACCTGCTAAAACAAGTGCTGCTCCTGCTCTTAAATCTGATGCCATAACACTTGTTCCTTGAAGTTCATCAACGCCTTCAATTACAGCAACTGAGTGATGTGCTTTAATTTTAGTACCCATTCTATTAAATTCAGCTATGTGCATAAACCTATTTTCAAATACCGTTTCTTCTATTTCACTTGTTCCCTTTATTTGAGATAATAAAAGCATCATTTGTGCTTGCATATCTGTTGGAAATCCAGGGTGTGGTTGTGTAACTATTTTAGTAGGTTTTAAATCTTTCGCTTTACCTATTACTGTTAAATAATCACCATCTCTTTCAAATTTAACACCCATAGTTTCTAGTGTAGCTTTAAATACTCCCAATTCTTCAATATTAGCATTTTTTATTTTAAAATTACCTTTTGTTACTAAAGAAGCTATAACAT
Source organism: Caviibacter abscessus (assembly GCF_001517835.1). Lineage (NCBI taxonomy): Bacteria > Fusobacteriati > Fusobacteriota > Fusobacteriia > Fusobacteriales > Leptotrichiaceae > Caviibacter > Caviibacter abscessus. The sequence goes on along the minus strand of NZ_LOQG01000038.1, from coordinate 78,247 downwards.
AAGTTCCTGCTTCTATTCTATCAGGCATTATACTATAATTTGTAGCGTGTAACTTATCAACACCTTCAATAGTAATTGTATTTGTTCCAAGACCCGTTATTTTTGCTCCCATTTTATTTAAGAAATTCCCCAAATCCACAACTTCTGGTTCTCTTGCAGCATTTATTATTCTTGTAATTCCTTTTATTTTTGTAGCAGCTATCATAATATTTTGCGTTGCTCCAACAGACGGGAAATTAAATGCTATATCTTGCCCTTTTAAATTACTTGAATCTGCATATATATATCCGTGTTCTTGTTTAATCTCAACACCTAATGCTTCAAATCCTTTTAAATGTATGTCAACTGGTCTTGAACCTATTGAACAACCACCAGGAAGAGAAACTATTGATTCTTTTAAATTTGCTACCATAGGCCCCATAACCAAAAATGAAGCTCTCATTTGTTTCACAATTTCATATTCTGCACGATTTTTAGTTATTCCGTTATTTATTATTTTATAACTACTATCTGTAAGCTTTTCAACTTTAAGCCCTAAATCTTCCAAAAGTTTAATCAATACTCTAATATCTAGTAAATTAGGTACATTATCAATAATGTATTCACCTTTTTCTACAAGTGTAGCAATTATTATTGGTAAAGCAGCATTTTTAGAACCACTTACTGCTATTTCTCCATTTAATTCATTTCCTCCTGTTATGACAAAACCATCAACCATTTGTTTATCCTCCAAGTTTTTCTTCAATAGGACATTTTATCCCACATAATTTATCAAAAAATGTTAATTCTTCATATTCATCTGCCAATTCAGGCAATTTTTCTTTTATTATTTTCAAGTACTTTTTACTAATTTTCTTACCTAAGCTATCATAATATATGTCAGGAAGACCCTTTGATTTTATAAGTTGCAACCGCGGAATAACAAAAGGATTAATTTGCTTATTCAAAGCATCATCACTTGCTATTACAAGTGCAATATCTCCAACATAAGAAAGACCATCAACTAATTTGCATGTTAATTCATATTGACTGGCTATATTCATATATTTTTTTAAATATTTTAATTCAACTGCTCTTGATAATACCATTTTAGTTGCAATCTTTTTTTTACAAGCTTCTATTACTTCTTTATATATAATTTTTTCTTTAACTTGACTATCTGTTAAAGCTAATATTACCCTTTCTTTATACATACCTAAATATCTATTTCTTTCAGCTTGAACGCTATATGCTCTATCTTTTTCTTTTTCTATTTTTTTTAAAATTTCATCATCGTTTATTATTTCCATAAATAAATATTAACACAATTACTTTTTAAATTCAAATTTTACTTTCAAGTTCTAATAAAAATACTTTTCTATCAATACCACTTGCATAACCTACCATTTTACCATTTTTACCAATAACTCTATGACAGGGTATAATTATTGAAATAGGATTCTTATTATTTGCCATACCTACAGCTCTACAAGCTTTTTCATTTCCTATACTGCAAGCTATATCATAATAAGAGACAGTTTTACCATACGGTATTTTAGTTAAGGCTTGCCATACCTTTTTTTGAAAATCTGTTCCTTTAGGATTTAATTTTAATTCAAATTTTTTTCTTTTTCCTGAAAAATACTGCGTAAGTTGATTATATGCTTCATCTAATAAACAAACTCTTTTATTTATACCTGTAAAATTTATATTCTTACCATATTCTAAATATATTATACTATCATCTTCACAAGCAATTGTTATTTCTCCCATTATAGTATTGTATGTATAATAATAAATATTTTTCATTTTTATCACCTGTTATATAACTAAACGAACAATAAGTATAATTTTAATTATACTGTAAATAGTAATTAACTCAATTTTAGAAAAATCATTAAATCTATTATTGACATAATCAGAATATATAAGTGCTGCTACTGATATAATATAAATTAAAATATACATTAAACTGAAATGACCAACAAATAAAAATAACGTATCTAAAGTAAAAAATGTAGTGTACACCACTTTATCAACAACCTTATTGTTATATATTCCAACTAATACCGCATTTAAAACTAACAATGATAATATAAACAGAAATACCAATTTAGGTATAAAAAACAAAATTAAAGGAAGTATTATTGAAAGTAACACGTATTTTTTTGAAGTTATAAACTCAAATATTGTCATCAATATCATCTCCTATTGATATATTATCATAAATTGATTTTAACTTAGATTTTTCAACATGAGTATATATTTGTGTAGTTGATATACTGGCATGCCCTAAAAGTTCTTGAACCATTCTAATATCTGCTCCATTTTTAAGTAACATTGTTGCTATTGAATGCCTTATTATATGTGGATAAACTCTTTTTTCAATATTACATAATTTAGCATGTTCTCTTAATGTCGTATAAAATTGTTCTCTTCTAACACGAGGAAAAAGCTTATGATCTTTTTCATTTTTTTTAATTAAATTTCTTACATTTTCAATATAGTTTTTCAATTCATTTGCCAAATTTTCATAAATTGGTATGTATCTATATTTAGAGCCTTTCCCTAATACTCTTATATATTCAAAGTTATTATCTTCTATATCTTTAACTTCAAGGTTTATAATTTCAGAAATTCTTGCACCGCTACCTATTAAAAGCTTTAATATCAATTTATCTCTGATATTTTTAGGCTCATGATTAAAGGTGTCTATTATTTTCTCAAAATCTTCTTGTGTTAAAACCTCTGGTAACTTTTTTTCTTTTTGTAGCGATTTTATTGTATTGCTTGGATCTTTTTTTATATTTTTATTAATGTATAAAAACTTAAAAAAATGTTTTATAGACGACACTTTTCTTTGAATTGTATTATGTTTAAATTTTTGTTTCATATTTTCTATATACTTATATATATCTTCTTTTTTTATTTCATCATATTCTTTTTGTAAGTCTTTAAAAAAACTATTTATATCTACTTTGTAGCTTATTATAGTTTTTTCTCCAAGTCCTTTTTCAAATTGTAAATAATCTATAAACTCTTTTACGTATAGATTAGTCTCCCTATTCATTTTTATCACTTATCATTTCTTTAACGTGTTGAATAAGAGCATTTGATATGTTATTTCCCGATATTATTCTTGCTATTTCATTTACTCTTTCATCATAGTTTAATTTTTTTATTCCGGTAGTTGTGTTGTCATTTTCAACCGTTTTATAAATCAAAAATTGTTCTTTTCCTGATGCTGCTATATTTGGAGAATGTGTTACACATATAACCTGAACATTTGATGATATTTTTTTTAGTTTTTCTGCAACAAGTTTTACAGTTTCACCTGATATTCCAGTATCTATTTCATCAAATATTAAAGTTTCCAAATCATCAACTTTAGAAAATACAACTTTAAGTGCAAGCATTATTCTTGATATTTCTCCACCTGAAGCACTTTTGCTTAGCTTAGCATAATCTTGCCCTACATTTGATTTTAATAAAAATTCAACTTCATCTATTCCTTTTTCAAATATTCCTTCTTTTTTATTAAATTCAACTTTAAAACTTGCATTTTTCATATTAAGATCAAATAATTCTTTATTTATTTCATCTTCAATTTTTTTGGCTATTTCTTTTCTTTTATTACTTAATAATTTCGATTCTTTTTCATAATTATCAATTAATTTTTCTTTTAATTTTTTTAGTTTTTCTATTTCATCAAAAGAATATTCAAGTTTTAAAAGTTTCTCTTTTATATTATCCTTATATGAAATAATCTCTTCTATACTGCTTCCATACTTCATTTTACATTTTTTTATCTTGTTTAATTTATCAGATATTTCATCTAAATCTTCTAAATTTAATTCATCTTGACTAAAAGCATTTACTTCATAACTAAGTGATGAAATTCTATTTTCAATTTCAATAAACTCTTCTTTAATATTTTCAATATCACTTGAAAATGAACTTATTGATGATATACTTTTAACAATATTTGATAAAGAATGAAGTATGTTTTCATCTATTTCAAAATTTACTTTTTCAACTGCTTCTTGTATTCTTCCTGAGTTGAATATAAGCTTATATTGCTCTTCTAATTCATCATCAATGCCTGAATATAAATTTAAACTTTCTATTTCATTAATACTGTACTCATACATATCCTTTTTTTCTGTTACTATTTTTCTTTCATTTTCAAGATTATTAATTTTTATTTCCAGTTCTTTAATTTCTTTTACTATTTTTTTTATATTAAAATCTTTAAAATCTACAAAACCGTCAAGAAGTTCCAAATGATAATTATGATTTAATAAATATTGATTTTCATGTTGTCCAACTATATCTATAACATTTGACATTATTTTACTAAGCATCTCTTTTGTTGCTCTTCTACCGTTTATATTTATTTTTGATTTACCATCTCTACTTAGTTCACGATAAATAATAAGCTGCATTTCATCGTAATCAACATCAAATTCAAGAAGTTTTAATTTTTCTACTAATTTTGGACTAAGGTCTACAACAGCTTCAACTATTAATTTTTCTTCGTTATTTCTAATTGCAGCTGTATTTGCTCTTGCACCTAAAATAAAGGCAATTCCATCTAAAACTATAGATTTCCCCGCTCCTGTTTCTCCAGTAAAAACACTGAAATTTTCACTAAATTCTATTTGCATATCCTTTATTATTGCAAGATTATTGACCTTTAATTCCCTTAACATAAAAACCCCTTTAAAAAATACTGTCTATAAATTGACCCATTTCCATATTAGCTTGTTTTGTTTCAGGTAAAAATTGTAACAATTGAAATACGTGAAACATTTTTTTATATACAGTAAATTTAACATCTACATTTACTTTTTTCATTTTTTCATATATGATTTTTGAATCATCAAATAATACTTCATTTTCTCCAACTTGAATAAGTGTTTTAGGAAAATTATTATATACTCCAAAAACTGGTGAAACATAAGGATTATCTAAATTTTTAACTTCCGATAAATACTTATTTCTAAGCAATTCTTTAGGATAATCCTCATTACCAAATAATACATCTTTAAAAAAGTTTGTTACTCTACTTTCAACTCTATTACTTGGGTCTGCCCAAGGAGATAAAAGTATTAAACCATCAGGTAATTTTTTATTTTCATCTCTTTGTTTTTGAATTGCAGATAAAATCACATTACCACCTGAACTATCTCCCATAAGTATTACTTTTTTATATTTACTATATGCATATTCTAATATTTTTTCTAATTCTAAACTTTGACTTGGATATTTTACTTCTGTTTTATAATCTAAAAGAAGCATTTCATATTTTTTATTTGAATTATTATATACACTTTCCATAACCTTAACATATAATTGATGAAGTGGAAGTTTAAATGCTCCTCCATGAACTAGTATAACAACATTATCAGAATTTTCTTTTTTATACTCATAATACTTAGAACCTTTATATTCTTTTTCAGTTAATGTTAAATCTTTATTTGTTGAACGTTTTTTTTGTATTTTACTTATACCTGCTGCTATATTAAGTATACTATCTTTACTGATTATTCCGTTGTCAGCCATTACATATGTTGCGTTTATAGTAACATCTGTTATACTGCAAGATGATAAAATTACTACAAAAAGTGTTATTAAAATTTTTTTCAATTTCATCTCCTTTTACTTTTCAAAAATAGATGTCATAAACTCTCCAATTTGTTTGTATGCAACTTGTGCTTCAGGTAAAAAGTTTATTAACTGGAATACATGAAACATTTTATCAAAAACTGAAATTTCAACATCTACATTTACTTTTTTCATTTTTCTGTAAACTACTAAAGAGTCATCTAATAAGACTTCTGCATTTCCTACATGAATTAATGTTTTTGGGAAATTTTCATATGAACCGTATATAGGGGAAACATATGGATTTTTCAAATCTTTAACTTCCGATACATAATAGTTATTTACTAATGATTGAGGAAATTGTTCATTTCCTATTATAGGATCATCATAAAACCTTGTTTTTCTACTTTCGACGCTATTTGTTATATCAGTCCAAGCTGACATCAAAACTAAGGCGTCAGGTAATTTTTTATTTTCATCTCTTAATTTCAACATTGTTGTTAAAATTATATTACCGCCTGAACTATCTCCTATTAATATTATCTTTTTATATTTTTTCATCGCATGTTCAAGCAAAGCTTCCAACTCTTTTTGCTGTGAAGGATATTTATAACTCGTTTTATAATCCAATAAATATGCTTCAAACTTTGCACGAGTATTAGAAAATATATCATCCATTAACTCAATATACTGTTGACCAAGTCTTGTTTCAAAAGCACCTCCATGCACCATTAAAACCAAGTTATCCGATCTTTCATTAAAATAATGATAATAAGTTACATTTTCATTTTTTATTTCATGTTTTAATAAAAAATAACCAAATTTACCTTTCAACTTTTGAGGTTTATCCGTACTGTAGTAATAATTATACAAAAGACGCATTTTTTCTTTTCCTATAATTCCATTATCACCAACAATTCTTAAACTATTCAAAGCTAAATCTCTTAAACTACATGACATGATTAATGTAGATAACAATAACATTAATATTTTTTTCATTTATATCCTCGCCATTCCAATTTATATTTTAATATATCATAATATGTTTTTGTCTGAGATTCTATTAATTCTACATACTTATCTGATAAATTTATTTTTGTTTCACACTTTTTATTATCAAGTACCTTTATACCATCAACATATATTTTTGAATCTGATTTAATCTTTAAATTCGTAGGCGGTAAAATTAAAGGTCTTGCACTTAATGTTTGCGGCGCTATTGCTACTATATTCATAATTTTTAACTCAGGATTAATTATACTTCCTCCTGCTGACATAGCGTATGCTGTAGAGCCTGTTGAAGTTGAGATTATAAGTCCATCTCCTCTATATTTAGTTATACTGTAATCACTGTCAAATAGCTTATACTCTTTCACATGCTCATCTTTAAACACTATATCATTTAAAGCATAATACTTTTTATTTTCTATTTCACACTCAAGTACATATCTTTTACTTGTATTGTAAATACCTTTTTTTATATTTATTAATAAATCTTTCAATTCATCTTTTTCAATATGTGCCATATATCCTAATTTACCAAAATTTACAGGTATTATCGGAATATTTAAATCAAGAGCTGTTTTTAATGCCCTTAAAATTGTTCCATCTCCACCAAATGCAAGAATAAAATCAGGATTTTCATAATCAATTGAAAAACCTAAGTTTTTTATCATATTTTCATATTCTTTTATATCAATTTCATCTTTTTTTAAGATATAAAACTTCATACATTTTCACCTTTAAAATGTTTTATAGTTACATCAAGAACTTCCTTAACTTCATCAAGATAACCTAAAAGTTCCATAAATCCGTGTGAAAGACCTGTATAACTATATGTTTTCACATTAAATTTTTTTGAAAACTTTTCTATTTCATCATTAAAATAATCAATTTGTGCCTTAAAAATTACTGTTTTTGGATATAAATAGTCCATATTAAGTGCATTATAATACAAAGAACTTTTATCATATTCTTTAGGTAAATAAAGTTTTGTTATTAAAGGCATTATTGATTTTAAAAACATTATTGATGCTTTTGCATTTTCTCCTAAATTTTCAGTATTAATGTTTTTTTTACTTTCCAAACTTATTACAGGATAATATAATCCAAGAAATGATATATACTTATTTACATCAATGCAAACTGTATTTAATGCCAGATGCCCTCCTGCACTATCTCCAATTATACCAAATTTACAGTCCTTATAATCATTTGCAAAATATTTTATTACATCATATATTTGATACATTATATTTGGAAATTGTAACTTTGGGGCCAATGTATATTCTATTGATATTACATGTATATCATGTGTTGCTATATATTTAGAGTTATTTTCAACTACTTTAGTTCCTCCACCATAAAAACCACCACCATGTATATTAAAAAGTACATATTTCGTATTTTGAGTTTTATAATATCTATGACAAATTACACCATTTACATTAATTATTTCTTCTTTTATATTACAAGATAAATCAATACTTGGATAACCTATCATTGATCTTATTTTCCCTACATCTATACCTTCAAAAATATATGGAGTATAAAAATTAAAGTGATCTGGTTTTCTATGTTTTAAAGCATCTAACATTTGTTTTTTTATTTCCATATCAATACCTTTTTTTATATTTAGTATATCATATTATAAAAGTGATTTACAGATATATATACTAAAAAAATCAGGAGAATATCTCTATTCTCCCGATAATTCACTATTTAGTTTTTTTAGTTGTTTTCTTTGTTTCTTCCTTTGACATATCAAACATTTTTTCGTATTCTTTTTCACCATAGTATGCTCTTAAATAGATTTCTTTTAATTCTGTTATTAGAGGATATCTAGGGTTTGCAGGTGTACATTGATCATCAAATGCTTCTAATGCCATTTGATCAACATGTTCTAAGAACTCTTGCTCAGATACTCCCCATTCTCTAATTGTCTTAGGTATTCCAATTCTTTCTTTAAGATTTTCAATAGCATCTATTAATTTTTGTATCTTTTCTTCTGTTGTTGTTCCACCTAATCCTAAGAAATCAGCAATTTTAGCATATCTATTCTTAGCATCAGGATATCTGTATTGAGGGAACACTCCCATTTTAACAGGTGCATCTGTTGCATTGTATTTTATAACTTCAGTAAGTAAAAGTCCATTACAAATTCCATGAGGTATGTGGAATTGTCCACCTAATTTATGTGATAATGAGTGAACTATACCAAGGAAAGCATTAGCAAATGCCATACCTGCTATACAAGAAGCATTAGCCATTTTTTCTTTAGCTTTAACTGCTTTAGCACCTAATGCTACTGACTCAGGTAAGAATTGTAATATTATTTTTATAGCTTCTAGTGAATATGGTTTAGTATATTCAGTTGCCATTATTGATACATATGATTCTATTGCGTGAGTAAGTGCGTCAACTCCTGATGCTACTGTTAATCCTTTAGGCATTGTTAGCATTAATTCAGGATCATTTATTGCTACATCTGGTGTTAATTCATAATCTGCTAATGGATATTTAATTCCTGTTTCATCATCAGTTATAACAGCAAATGGAGTTACTTCTGAACCTGTACCTGCTGAAGTTGCAACTGCTACAAATTTAGCCTTAATACCCATTTTAGGGAATGCAAATATTCTCTTTCTAATATCCATAAATCTCATTGCTAAATCTTTAAATCTAATATCTGGATATTCATATAGAACCCACATAATCTTAGCAGAGTCCATTGCTGAACCTCCACCTAATGCTATTATTACATCTGGTTGGAACTCTCTCATTACTTTAGCACCTTCTTGAGTACTACTTAATGTTGGATCTACTCCTACTTCAGAGAAAATTCTATAATCTATACCTATTTCATCTAAAACCTTAGTAATATGGTTAGTATAACCTAATTCTGCTAAAGTTCTGTCTGTTACTATAATTGCTTTTTTATGTTCACCTTTTAATTCCTCAAGTGCTACAGGTAAACAACCATATTTGAAGTAAATCTTTTCAGGAACTTTAAACCAAAGCATATTTTCCCTTCTTTCTGCAATAGTTTTAACATTTAATAAGTGCTTAACTCCAACGTTTTCAGATACTGAGTTTCCTCCCCAAGATCCGCAACCTAATGTTAATGAAGGTTCAAGTTTAAAGTTAAATACGTCTCCTATAGCTCCTAGTGCCGCAGGCATATTTATTAATGTTCTTCCTGTTTTCATTAATCTACCAAATATATCTATTTTTTCTTTTTCTGCTATATTTATATACATACTTGAAGTATGTCCTAATCCACCTAATTCAACTAAATCTTTTGCTTTTTCTATTGAATCTTCAAAGTTTTCAGCTTTATACATTCCTAAAATTGGTGATAGTTTTTCATGTGCAAATGCTTCATCAAAAGTTGTTTTTTCAACTTCTGCAATTAAAACTCTTGCTTTTTCAGGTACTTCAAATCCTGCAAGTTTTGCAATATTATATGCACTTTGACCAACTATATCAGGATTTAGAGCTCCAGTTACTCCACCTTTAAATAATGTTTTTCTTAACATATCCTTTTCTTTTTCATCAAGGAAGTAAGCACCTCTTAATTCAAATTCTCTTTTTACTCTTTCATATATTGTTTTATTAACAATTAATGATTGTTCTGATGCACATATAACTCCATTATCAAATGTTTTTGATAATAGTATGTAATTTACAGTCATTTTAATGTCAGCTGTTTCATCAATAATTACAGGCGTATTCCCAGAACCAACACCGATTGCAGGTGTTCCTGAAGAGTATGCACTCTTAACCATTCCTGGTCCTCCTGTTGCAAGAATTAAATCAGATTCAGACATTAACTCTTTAGATAATTCAAGGCTTGGTTCATCTATCCATCCAATTATATCCTCAGGTGCTCCATATTCTCTAGCTACTTCTAATGCTAATTTAGCAGTATAAATAGTTGATTTTTTAGCTCTTGGATGTGGTGATATTATTATCGCATTTCTTGTTTTTAATGCTAGTAATATTTTAAACGCTGCTGTCGCAGTTGGGTTTGTTGTTGGTATAACTCCTGCAATTACTCCAATTGGTGTTGCAATCTTTTTAATACCATAAGATTTGTCTTCTTCTAAAATACCACAAGTTTTTTCATCTTTATATTTGTTATAAATGTATTCTGATGCAAAGTGGTTTTTGATAACCTTATCTTCTATTATACCCATACCTGTTTCTTCAACAGCAAGTTTTGCAAGGGTAATTCTTTCATCATTAATTTTTTGTGCAACCTTTCTAAAAATTTTATCAACTCTTTCTTGATCAAAAGTTGCATATTTTTCTTGAGATGCTCTTACTCTGCTCATAAGATCTCTTAAACTTTGAACATCGTTTACCATTACTTCCTCCTAATTATTAATTACCTAAAAGTTTGTTATTTTTTTAACATACTCATTATATAACAAGTTAATATGGTTGTCAACACAAAATAACTTAAAAATACTAAGCACATCATGTTTTATTCGTCTGAAAACGTTTACAAGTTTTTATTATTCTATCTTTACATTTCTTATATCAATAAATTTCTTTGTAATTTTTTGACTTGTTGTAGAAATGTCTTTTATATCTGATGACACCTTTTCAAAATCTTTTATTACTTTATCCCATCTTGTTTGATATCTATCAAATTCATTACTAAGTTTTTGTAATTCTTCATGAAGTTTTAATGAAAATTCGTTTCTTTGTATATTGACTATTACCATTTGTATGGAAGTTAAAATTGCCATAAGAGTCATTGGTGATGCTATCCACACCTTATTTTCATAAGCATATTCAACTATATCCTCACAATTAACAGTTATATATGAAAATACAGCTTCTGCCGGAATAAATATTATAGCTTGATTGGTAAGCTGTTCTTTAATATATTTTTGACTGATATCACTAATATGCTTTTTAACATCTGATGCAAATCTTTTTTTATATTGTTCGTCAGATCCATCTGTTTCAACTATTTTATTATAATTTTCAAGTGGAAATTTTGAATCTATCGGTATTAAACCTAAAGGTTCAGGTGCAAAAACTACAGCATCAACTATCCTATTGTTATCCATTTTATATTGCAAATCATAATAAAGTTTTTTATCTCCAAAAATATTGTATAAGACTTGATTTAATTGTATTTCTCCAAAAACTCCTCTTACTTTTTTATCATTTAATATACTTTGTAATCCCAATATATTCACAGATAATTTATCAATATTTTTTTGTGCTTCATCAATTTTTGTAATTCTTGTTATAATTTCAGTTATTGATTGCGATATTTTACTATTTACATTAAGTTCTAAATTTTTTAATTTATCACTCATATTATTGTTTACTTCATATTTAAAATCTCCTAAACTTTTTATATTATCAGTTTTATACTCATTTAAAGTTTCAAACTTTGATAAAAGTGTATAAATTATTGAAATTAAAATTACAAGTAAAATTATTACTAAAGTAAGGATTATGTATAAATAACTCATAAATTATCTCCCATATCTTTTATTAATTTATTGTTTGATAGGATAAATATAAACTTATTATATTTTTCTTTTTTCTCTTCAATTTCAAAAATATCAAACTTATATTCCAAACCTTCATTTTCAAAAGAATTTATGTAATCGTCTATGCTTATATATTCTGGATTTTTATTTACTTGATAAGTTATTATATCATCTTGATTATGTGTTTTTGTAATAAATGATAAATTATACAAAATATCAAGACAAATTCTTATAACATATTTTTTTATTCCGGTTACTTCATATAATTCATCAATATTATATGGTTTTTTGTTTTCTAAAAATCTTTCATTTATTAAATAAAGTAAGTATAGACTTACTTCTTTTCTATATTTTATAGGTAATTTTATATCATCGCTGTCATAATTTGTATCTATGATATATGAAAGTCTTGCACCTATTAAAATTATTATCCATATATATTTTACCCATATTAAAAAAAGTGGGACAAACGCTAAACTTCCATATATCGTATTATATTTAGAAATAGAACTTTGAAGTAATTGATAAAACATACTTAAAATCCAAAGTGATAATACAACAAGTAAAGAAGAAATAAAACTTGATTTAAAACTTACATTAGTATTAGGTATAAAATAGTATATGACCATAAAAATTGTAAATGATACTAATAATTTTAAAATCTCTACTGAAATAAGCGTAAAATTACCTATTGCAGAAATTTGTTGTATGAATGACAATATTTTACTGCTTGTTCCTATAAAAAGCACTGCAAATATAGGGATAAGAAAAATAATTGCAATATAGCTAAGTATTCTTCTACCTATTTCTCTATTATTTTTCACATTCCATATTTCATTAAATGATTTTTCAAGTAACATTAAAAGATTTACAACAGACCATATAATTACAACTATACCTAAGCCTGATAAAAGACTAGAATTTAAAGATTCAACCAAATTTTCAGCAATTTTAACTATATTAATACCTATATTATTTGAAATTATAATATCATTTAATTTATTTACTAAAATCACATCAATTCCAAAACCTTTAGATAAACCTATTATAAGGGCAATAAAAGGAAATATTGCAAATAATGAAACATAAGTTAAATTCACTGCAAGACCTGATATATCAGTATCTAAAAAGTTTTTCCATATAGTGAGTATTCCTTTTTTCATAGTTTTACTCCTGTCTTACTATAACTAATTCTTTACTATTATATATTTCTTCCATAAGTTCATCATAATTTTCAATTTTAGCTTCTTCTTCAAGTACATATTTTAATTTAGGATTAGTTATAGGGTGTTTTGGTGCAAATAAAGCACAAGAATCTTCATGAGGTTCTATCGATTTTTCATAAGTTCCTATTTCATTTGCCATATCCATTATCTCAATTTTATCCATACCTATAAGCGGTCTAAACACAGGTAATTGTACTGAAGCATTCGTGCAACTTAGTCCACCTATTGTTTGCGAAGCTACTTGACCTAAGCTTTCTCCTGTAACCAATGCTTGATACTCATTTTCTTTTGCAATTTTTTCAGCAAGTTTCATCATAACACGTCTTGTTAAAATAGTTGCTAAATCTTTATTTGTTTTTTCTTTTATTATTTGTTGAAGTTTTAATATATTTAGTTTATAAAACGCACTTGCCCCATTATATGATGACAAAATCTTAACTAATTCTTCGATTTTTTCAAGTGATTTTTTTGAAGTAAATGGAAAGCTATGAAAAGTTACAAATGCAAGTTTTAAACCTCTTTTAGCCATCATAAAAGAAGCTACTGGGCTATCAATTCCACCTGATATTAAAACTAAACCTTTGCCTGCACTTCCAAGTGGAAGTCCACCATATGCTTTTTTCTTTTCTGTATAGACGTATGTATTTTTTCTTATATCAACATTAAACAAGCAATCTGGATCTTTCATTTTAACATTTTCAAACTCAGTATTTACTAAAATACATGCCCCGAATTTTTTTGAAAGTTCCATTGAGTTACCTTCAAAATTTTTATCTGCACGATTTACTGCAACTTTAAAATTTCTAGCACCTTTTTCATACACTCCTTTTGAAAGAAAAATTAAAGTATTTTGTATATCAGTCATGTCACTTTTAACTTTCACACATAAAGCTATGTTATTTATACCAAATATATTTTTTATAGCTTGTAAAACTTCATTTGCTTTCCCTTTTTCAAATTCTATGAAAAGTTTTGACATATCATCTACTAAATGTGCCTCAAACTCCAGTTTAGAAAGCTTATTTTTTATTCTTTTCTTTATATTTCTTTCAAAAGTTCCACGATTTTTTCCTTTTAACGCTAATTCTCCATAACCTAATGCAAGGCTATCAATTAAACTAATATCTATATCCATACTGTTTTTCAATCCTTTCAATAAATTCCTCACTTAAATTTTGACTATATTCTCTTTTTCTTAATTTATCAATTATCTTATCTACTATAAATCTTTGAAATACTATTAAAATTATCATACAAACTGTAACTGCAATTAATTTTAAAGTTATATTAATCCTTAATAATACGAACAGTGTAAAAAGAATAAGAAGAAAAAGAATTAAGCATATAATATAAATTTTAAGTGCTTTTTTCACTCTTTTATTCCTTATTTTTTCTACAATTTTTATAGTTTCTTCATCTATCTTATATGCACTTTTTTCAAGCACATTAACCATATATTCTATTTCATATTCGCTCATTTTTTACTCCTTTTTTTTATTATACCATAATTAAGTAATAATAATGAAATTAAAAAAAGAAATTGAGATGTATATCCCAATTTCTTAAAGGTTAAATTATAATATTAAGAGTTTTTTAGCTTGCTTATATGCGTTTGAATTTCCTCCATTTTTTCAGCTGTTAATGGATAAAATTTTAGTGCTATAACTGATGCTATCCAACCTAATATAGGAAGACCTAAAAATAAGAAAGTCGCTGCATAAAATAGTTTAGGAGTATTAGGATCTCCTATTTGAGGGAAAGTTTTTGTATATCCTATAAATGCTACAATTATACCAATAACTGTTGTTGAAAAAGATGATATAAGTTTATCTATAAATGAGAATAATGTTCCCATCATACCTGGTATATATCTTCCTGTTCTATATGTTTCATAATCAGCACAATCTGCTATTGCATTTATTGTAAGTCCTCCACTTGCTCCCGCAATCCCTTTACCTATACACCATAAAATGATAAACGCTAAAGTTTCAAATCCAAAAATATTACTTGCTCTGATATTTGAAGGGTTTCCAAATCTTAGAAGTAAGAATAATAATACATATGTTATTATAGCTCCCCAAGCAGTTACTATCATTCCTTTTCTAATCCCTAATTTTCTTGCATACTGAGCAAAATATTGAAGTAGTAAAAATGCAGGTATTACTGTAATTAACGCAAGTTTTCCTTGTAATGTGTTATCTCCCATAATAATACCGTAAATCATTATACCAACAGCAGCATTTCCGGCAGTCGTTAAAGCAATCTTATCAGTTGAAGCTGCAATTATTAACATTTGTATAGCACGATTATTTTTTATTATATCTATATAATCTTTAAATCCTATTTTTGCGTTCTTTTCTCCAATTCCAAAAAATTCGCTTCTATCTTTTTGGTATACACCTATAAAAGCTAATATAGTTAATATACCGCTTAAAATTATGAATGTAAATACAAATTCATTAAATAAAGCTAATTCAAATTTGTTTCCATATTTAGGTAATAAATAGTTATTTGCATAAACAGGTAAAAAACAAGAAAGTGTAATTAACGTATATGTTCCATCAAACGCAGCAAATAAAGGTCTTTGTTTAGGGTCATTAGTAATGCAGGCTTGAGCCGCTTTAGTTACAGCTGTTTGGCAAGTATAACCAAGTATAAATAATGCATAAACAATTATGAAAAATGGTAACCTTACATTTTGAGGTAAAATATGAGTTACTTTATATAAAAGTGACATAGTAATAGTCATAATTATATATCCTATAACCATAAATGGTCTAAATTTACCATATTTACCATTTGTTTTGTCAATTAAATATCCTACTAAAGGATCTGTTATTCCGTCAAATATTCTCATACTTGTAAGTATATTTGAAATTAGTACTGTTGCTAGTCCAACAAAGCCTGTTGCATAATATCCAATGTAAAAAGTTAAGATAAAAAATAAATTTGTTGCTGTATTATTCAGTGAAAAAAGCCCTATTTGCCATATCTTAGCCTTGTTATACTTCGTTTGATTTTCCATAAAATCCTCCTGAAATTTTTATATATTTTATTTTTTATAATTAAAATTAGGTATATTGTGCCATCTTGTTCTTAAATGATTTGCTATTGATTTAGGTTGTCTTTCTCTTGTAAAGATTCCCTTTTTATTACCTTGCATTCTAAAAATGCCATATTTAGTTTGAAAATCTGCATAGTTCCATGTTTGTTCTCCGACAAAATATTCTAAACTATCAAATATTTTTTCATTCATTTTGTAATACTCTATTTGAAATTCCTCAGAAAAAGGAGTTCTCTCATCTATATCATGTATTCCTGCAATGGTATCTGCTCCATATTCTGTAAACATTATAGGTTTATCAGGATATTTTTCATGCCACTGTTCAAGTTCTTTTCTCATTTTTATTTCTGCTATTTCAAGATTTCCTAAATCTACATACCACCCGTAATATCTATTAAGACATATTACATCACAAAGACTTGACGCTAAACAATTTAATGCAGGTGCTAACATAATATTTGCAAAAGTACATGGTCTATTTTGTTTATCAAGACTTCTTGTAAGTTTAAATAACGGTTCAAAATATTCATAAGCACCCTTTTCAGCAGTTGCAGGTTCATTTGCTATAGACCACATCACTACACAAGCATGGTTTTTATCTCTTTTTATAAGTTCTGTTATAACTTGTTCATGAGCTTCTTTTGTTTTCATATATTCCCATGTATTTCTTTTTTCTTTTGGTCCCATTAAATCAGCTCCGAAATGTTCCATAAGTCCTACTGCTGTTGTTTCATCTATTACTACGAAACCTTCTCTATCAGCAAGACGCATCATTTCTTCAGAATAAGGATAATGTGATGTTCTAAATGAATTAGCACCTAACCATTTCATTCTGTTAATATCTGCAATGTTGGCTACTTCATCTAAACCTCTACCGTGTAAATATGTGTCTTCATGTCTTCCGAAACCTTTGAAATAAAATGGTTTACCATTAATTAAAAATTTATTGTTTTTAACTTCAACTGTTCTTATTCCAAATTCTTCCGTATATACATCTAAAACTTCATTATTATCATCTAAAAGTTCAACTTGTACTTTATATAAATAAGCATTAAGAGGTTCCCATAATACTACATTTTTTATAGTTCCATCCAAACTTACAGCGTTGTCATTTTCATCTAAAACTGTAACTCTTAAATTAGGATTACTCACATTAGTAGTAATATCAAATTTTACGTTTGCATCGCTTCCTATAACATCATAAGTAATTACTATATCTTCAATGTAACTTTTAGGTTTAATATAAATTTTAACAGGTCTATGTATACCTGAGTAGTTGAAAAAATCAAAGTTTTCATCAACATATTTTTTTATATTGCCATTTTCATCTTTTACTTCTTTATAATTTCCTACAGGTAAACTTGTGTTATCTAATATATTGCTAACCTTAACAACAACTTTATTATTTCCTAATTTAATATGTTCATTTATTTCAAATTCAAATGGAGTGAATCCTCCTTTATGTGAACCGATTTCGTTGTCGTTTATATATACCGTAGCTATGTGAGATACTGAACCGAAACGAATGAAAATTCTTTTTGATAACATATTTTCATTCACAACAAATTCTTTTTCATAAAACATATTTCCAATATAATGCTTATCTTTATGACCTACAACTTGATCGTTAAATGAACCAGGAACTGCAATATTTTGTTTCTTTTCATTTTCAAAATTAAATTTCCAAATTCCGCTTAAATCTATTAATTCTCTAGTTTTTGTAGCTATTGGGTATAACATATTAACTCCCCCTTATAACTTGGCTTGCCATTGACCTGCCCATACATTTTCATTAAAATATTTTCCTTTAAATTCAGATTTACCCATAATTTTATCAATGACCTGATTTATAGTTTCTTCTACATCACTATATGCATTTATATAACATTTAACCATAGTTGCATCATGTAAATGATTTGTAAAATTAAATGATACCATTACAGTAGGAACTTCATGAACATACCAAGGTATTTCATTTGACATAGGCCCACTCCATTTAATTCTCATATTATTTTGTTCTGCATATCCTTTAACATTTACAAATACAAGTGCAGCATCTACTTCACTTCTATATTTTTCAACAGAACCTTTTTCTCTAACTCCAGCTTCATTTACCGTAACAACAAAGCCTTCTTTTTCTAATTTATCTATACACATTTGTTTGAATTTTTCATTAGGTTTATATAACCCATCTTTTTCACCTTCAACAAAATATAGTCTTATTCTTTTATGTGTTTCAGGTCTTATAGGTAATTCATTTTTTGTATTTTTTATAAGGCTAATCCCTTTATCTATTGCCTCTTTTTGCATTTTTAAGTGTTTTTCACAACCTATAACATTTAAATCTTCATCTGTTTTAAGTAAAGTATTATTTTTTTGTTTTTCGTGTAAATTAAGTTTAGCCTTAAGTCCCAATATTCTTCTTAATGCATCATGTAATCTTTCTTTTGTAATTACACCATTTTTGTAACCATCTAACATATAATTAAAATCTTCATCTATATCACTAAAAAATAAGAACATGTCGCAACCTGATGCAATTGATTTAGGCACATAATCTTTTCTTCTCATTGCAGAAGTCATACCAAGCATATGTGAAGCATCAGTTATTACAAGACCATTAAATCCAAGTTTTTCTTTTAGTAAATCCTGTATTAATTCAGGAGCTAGTGTAGCTGGCAGTATATCTTTGTCTTCTAAACCTTCAACTAATTGTTTTTGATAATTAGGTAGTGCTATATGCCCTGCCATTATCATTTCAACACCGTTATTTATATGATTTCTATAAACTCGACCAAAACTATTTTCCCATTCATCTACACTCATTTCATTTACACCTAAAACTAAGTGTTGATCTCTTTCTTCTGTTCCATCACCAGGAAAATGCTTTATACATTTAATAACTTCACTTTGTGAAAGTCCTTGCAAATACGCATTAGTATGTTTTACTACAACATCTGTATCTCTACCGTAAGCTCTAGTATTAACTATTGTATTTCTCCAATTTTTAAGTATATCTACGCAAGGATCAAAATTTACATTTACACCTAGTGCCGTTTCTTCTATACCACTTACAAGCCCTGTGTTATATGACACATTAGTATCTCCTGATGCCTCACATTGTGCTGCACTTGCTATATATGTCCCGTCATTACATGCACCATTTCCTCCAGAATCACAGTTTGCAGCTATAAGTAAAGGTATTTTTGATTTTTCCTGTAATGAATTTAGAAGTTCCATTACTTCTTTTGCTGTACCTCCTTGATATCTTGCTCCACCAATATGATATTTTTGTATAATTTGATCTTTTGTTAATTCTGTGCTGTTAAGTTTAGGATCGTTTAACCAAAATAAGTTAAAAAATAATTGCCCTATTTTTTCTTCATCTGTCATATTGGCTATAGTATTTTCTACCCACATAATTTGACTTTCATTTAAATTATATGGATTTTTAGTTAAATCTACTAATTTAGGCATTAGTCCTCCTTACTATATTTTTTTAATAATTTATTATATTTTTCTACATAAGACTTTTCATCATATATTCCATTTAAAAATTCATCTAAGATTTCAGTACTAAACTTTTCCCAACTGTTTTTTTCATCATTAAACATTATCGGATAAAATTTAACATTGTTTAGTTTCGCCGCTTCTATATCTCCAGGTGAATCTCCAATCATAAGTATATTATTTGCATCATAGCCTTTTGATATTAAAAATGATATACAATCTTTTTTAGTACCCTTATCCTGACCCATAACTTCATTTACATATTCTAAAAGTCCGTGTCTTTGCCACTCTGAAAGTATCGCTTCTTTATTTGCAGATGAAACTATCGCTACATCTGTATATTTACTTGCATGCTCAAGTGCCTCTTTTGCCTTTTCAAACGGTTTATCAAGTCCTTCAAGTGATGCTATTTTTTCATTTACTTTCTCACTCCACATAAGAGCTTTTTTTAATTCTTCACTATTATTTTTTTCAATCTCCCTTTTTAAAGAAGCATTTGATAGTTCCTGTGCATTTTCTGCCCACAATTTAACATCATTTAATTTAGGTATAGTAGGATATTTTTTGTTCATTTTTTCAAATGTTAAATACAAACCTTTAAATCTATTAATTCCTCTAGTGTCAGAAAATAGATTTACTGTATTCCATTCTTTTAAAAACTCATCTTTTTCTTTTACTTCCCAAAAATCAGCAGCAAGTGGTCCAAAACACAGTTCATGCTTATAATTCATCGTATCCATTACACAACCGTCTGAATCTATACAAATAATCTTTTTTTCCATTTCATTACACTCCTGAATATGCACTAAATCCACCATCAACAGGGATTATTACACCTGTAACAAATCCTGACATTTCATTATCTGCTAAAAATGTTATTGCCCCAAGCATCTCCTTTGTATTTCCAAATCTGTTCATAGGAGTATTTCTTAATATTTTTTCTGTTCTTGCTGTTGGTGTTCCATCTTGATTAAATAATAAGTTTTTATTTTGATTAGTTACTAAAAATCCTGGAGCTATAGCATTACATCTTATGCCTTGTTTAGATAAATGCACAGCTATCCATTTTGTAAAATTATTTACAGCAGCTTTAGCACCTGAATATGCAACTATTTTTGTAAGCGGAGTATATGAGTTCATACTTGATATATTAATTATACACGAACCACTTTCCATATCTTTTGCTATGATTTGAGTAGGAATAATTGTTCCTAAAATATTTAAATCAAATACAAAGCTTATTCCTTGAGGATCTAATTCAAAAAAACTGCTTCCTTTTAAATTTTTATCATATATCTCTTGATCTGTTGTAGCTTTTGGAGAATTTCCTCCTGCTCCATTTATTAAAATATCTACTTTTCCAAAATCTTTTTTTATTTCTTCATTTACTTTTATTACACTATTATTATCTAACACATTGCATTTGTATGCTTTTGCAATTAAGCCCTCTTTTGTCATTTCGTCTTCATACATTTTTGCACTGTCATAATTTAAATCAAGTAAAGCTACTTTTGCTCCTTTTTCCGCAAAATCTTTAGCTATTGCAGAACAGATTATACCTCCTGCTCCTGTAACAACAACTACTTTGTTATCAAATCTTTTATCCATTAATCTTCAACCTTTCCATAGACTTTTTCACACATTTCCCAAAGTCCGTTTATGTATGTTACTCCCAATGCTCTATCATATAGCCCATAACCAGGTTTACCAGTTTCTCCCCATATCATTCTTCCATGATCAGGTCTTATATATCCCTTATATCCAAAACTGTGGTAAGCTTTAACTATATCTGCAAAATCTAAACTTCCTTCTTTTGAAATATGCCCAGATTCTTCAAAACTTCCATCTTCTAGTATTTTTATATTTCTTAAATGAGCAAAATGTATTCTTCCCTCAGGTCCAAATTCATTTACCATCGAAATATAGTCATTAGTAGGAGAACACCCAAGAGAACCTGCACACATAGTTAATCCATGATGAGTATCAGGATATATATCTAAAAATCTTCTTAAATTATCTCTATCAGTTATTATTCTAGGTATACCAAATATTGAATAAGGTGGGTCATCAGGATGTATTGCCATATTTATATCATTTTCAATTGCAACAGGTATGATTTCTTTTAAGAAAAATTCTAAATTTTTCCATAATCCTTCTTCGCCCAATTCTTTATATTCAGCTATTAATTTTGACATTTCCTCAGGATTATATGAAGAATCCCAACCAGGTAATGCAAGTTTTGTAGGATCTAACTTATCTATTTGATCCTTATAATACACAAGACAAGTTGAACCATCTTCTCTAACATGATCTAGTTCACTTCTAGTCCAGTCAAAAACAGGCATAAAATTGTAACAAATAACCTTCACTCCTGCTTTTGCACATCTTCTAATATTTTCTTTATAATTTTCTATATATCTTAAATAATCTCTTTTTCCAAGTTTTATATCCTCATGAACCGGTATGCTTTCAATTACTTCAAATGAAAGTCCAGTTTTTTCAGTTTGTTCTTTTAAAGAAAGTATATCTTCCATAGGCCAAACTTCACCAACAGGCACACTATAAACAGCTGTAACTACCGTATGTACATTCGGTATGTGTCTTATATATTCCACAGGTATTGTATCTTCTGTTCCATACCATCTAAATCCTATTTTCACTATTTATCTCTCCTTTTTAAAATACGTATTTGCATTGTTATAGCAAATATTTTGTATTAATTTTTTTAATATTTTTTCATCATTTGGTATTTCACCAAGCTCTACTAATTCCCCAATATATTGACACAATATTCTTCTAAAGTATTCATGCCTTGTATATGATACAAAACTTCTTGAATCTGTAAGCATCCCAACAAATTTAGCAAGTAAACCCTGATCTGCTAATGTTTTCATTTGTCTTATCATCCCTTCTTTCGTATCATTGAACCACCAGCCCGCACCAAATTGTAATTTACCAGAATTTATTTGAAAATTAGCAATATTACAAGCAATTACATTATTTAATGTAGGATCTAAATTATATATTATCATTTTAGGTAATCCATCATTTTTACTCATATCATTTAATAAATTATTAAGACAATATGCAACATCTGAAGTATCAGCTATAGAGTCAAATCCTGTATCAGGACCTAAAGTTTCAAAATATTTTTCATTATTATTTCTTATAGCTCCAAAATGGATTTGCATAGTCCAATCATACTTTTTGTATTCTTTTGCAAGGTCAATAAGTAAAGTTGTTAAATATTTTTCAATTTCTTCATTTGTTAAAACTTGTTTATTTAATGCTTTTTCAAAAATGCTGTATACTTCATCTCTTGATGATTTTATATATGGCAATTTAAGTATACCGTGATCACATATATATCCATCATTTTCATCAAAATATTTTATTCTAAGTTTAATTGCATCTAGCATTTTTTCATATGTATCTATTTTAAAATCTACAATTTTTTCAAGTTTTGGTATAAAATCATAAAATTTCTTTGTTCCTATAGATAATACTTCATCAGGTCTAAATCCTGGAACAACTCTAGTCTTAAATTCTTTATCCTCTTTTATTATCTTATGCCATTTAAGATCATCAACAGGACTATCTGTAGTACATACAACAGCTACATTAGACATAGTTATCATCTTTTTAGGAGAATATTTTTTATCTATAATAACTTTATTTGCTCTTTCCCATATATCTTTATAGTTATCAAAACTTAATATCTCATCAATATCAAAATATCTTTTAAGTTCTAAAGCACTCCAGTGATAAAGAGGATTTGCTATACAATTATCTAAAGTTTTTGCCCAATGTTCAAATTTTTCAAAATCACTGCTATTTCCTGTAACAAATTTTTCATATACACCATTTGCACGCATAGCTCTCCATTTATAGTGATCACCATATAGCCATATTTGTGTGATATTATCAAAAGGTTTATCTTTTGCTATTTCTTCCGGACTTAAATGACAATGATAATCATATATAAGCATATCTTTTGCATAATCATTATATAACTTCTTTGCCGTGTCATTATGTAGCATAAAGTTAGGGTTTATAAATTTCATTGTTCCTCCAATTCAAAATGTTTGCGTTGTCATTTGTAGTATAGCTCGGTTTTTGATAATGTCAATAGCTTGTACAAAAAAACATTATTGACAAATGATAAAATATCATTATATTTAAACTAAGGGAGGTCTGAAAAATGCTACTACTATACAATTAAAAACAAAGAAACTAATTCTAAGCAATTAGTTTTACAGCCAAAGTTTAATACATTAGGAGATATTATAATGAAAAAAATAAATTTAATTAATATGACATCAATATACAGTAACAAAAAAGGAATAAAAAACGTAACTTTAAGTATTAACGAAGGTGAATTTGTTGCTATCTTAGGTCATAATGGGGCTGGTAAATCAACATTTTTAAATAGTTTAATGGGAATTAAAGATTATAATGAAGGTGAAATATCCATTGATTATAAATATAATGAAATTGGATTTATCTCTCAAAAACAGGTTATAGACTGGTATTTAAATGTTGAAAGTAATATAAGAATGGAAGAAATCTTTTTACCAAAAAGAGATGATAATTTATTTAATAAAATCACTGAACTTCTAGAATTAAAACCATATTTAAATAATTCTATAGAAGACTTATCAGGAGGACAACTTCAAAGAGTACAAATATCAAGAGCAATAATGAAAAAACCTAAATTATACATTTTAGACGAACCTACAACAGGTTTAGATGTATACTCAAGTGAAAAGGTTATGCAATACTTTAAAGATGAAGTTGCTAAAAATAAAATTGTTTTAGTTTCTTCACATGACTTAGAGCTTATACAAAAATTTTGTGACAGAATAATATACATTTACGACGGGAATATAAAATATGACGGACCTATTAACGAATTTATTAAAGATGACTCATTAAGAGATAAGATATTAAAGGAGTTGAGTTATGAATAATTTTTCAAATATAAAGAATAAACAATCATTTCTTACAGGACTAAAAAATGGTTTGTGGTTTGAATATAAAGCTTTAATACAAAATAGTTCCATTTTATACACCAATATTCTATTCCCAATAGTATATTATATTTTCTTTGTTAAAGGCTTAGCAAAGACTATTGGAGTTTTTAATTATAAAGGAAGAGACTTAAATTATGAACTTTACTCTCTAACAGGTCTTATAGGTATAATTTGTGTAGGAGAAATAACAAACATAATATATAGAACTGTTATAGATAATAAATGGGGACTGCTTCATCTTAAATTAGCAAATGGAATAGGAATATTGTCATATAGTTTAAGTAAATCATTTTACGCAATTGTTGGAATAAATGTACAAATTCCAATACTTTTAATTATAACTAAATTAACTACTAATATAGGATTTATTAATCTATTAATCGGATACATAATGTCTATAATAATAACTTTATTTTGGGTAAATGTTGGAATACTTATAGCACTAAAGGTTCAAAGTTATAAGACAAGAGATTTAATAACGCACTTATTACTATTACCTGTATATTTTAGTGCTCCTGCTTATTACATTTTAAGTGATGTTGATAAATATATTAAGATTGTAGCACATTTAAATCCATTAACATATCAGCTAAACGGTTTAAGAGAAGCAATGTTATTTACTAATTTTTCAAAGGATTTTATAATCGTAGTACTTATGACATTAATAGTATTTTTGATTAATCTATTATTAATAAAGCAAGTTAAGTTTAGTAGAAGTGAAATGTAAAATATACTATAATTAATAAAAAAATCGTTATTTGCTTAAGCTTATAACGATTTTTTTCTCTATAACTAAAATACTTTAATTATCATAAAAAGAAATACTGTATTTATAAAGTGATATACAAAAACCAACAAATGAAACAATTACCCAAACTATTCTTGATAAAAGAAGTTTTAAAGGAGCATCATTCAATAATTTAATAAATTTTACAGTTACAGGTATTGTTATATATGTATTATTATAAATTAACAATAGTAATATCAAAATGTAATATGTAATATATGAAAACAAATCTTTTTTGAAAATCAGTAGAAAAAATATAATAATATAATTCACAGTTACTATCTCAATAATAGTTAAAAAATTAAAATTAAGATATTGCATATATACCTGTCCTAAAAATATGTAATTAACAAATTGAAAAAAAACTTGTCCTAAAATGTAAAAAAGTATTTCAATTGCAATAATGCAGTAAAATGTCTTTTTTATATTTGAAACTTCATCGTTTGTATATAATACAAGATAATTTTTTTGTATGCTTATAAACTTTTGGTTTAATACACTAAGTATTTGAAAAGGAATCAAAAATACTAAAAAAACCTGATGATTTAATAAGCGAAAAAGCATATTTTCATGTGTATGTATCACGCCAACAGTTTTCATATCCATAAAAATCAACAAAAAATAAGAGATAAAAATAAGAAATATAAATTTTCTATTTCTTATTAGCAGATTCATATAACTCATTTTATTGCACTCCCTTTATATTTCTTTTCAAAAAATCATAAATATATGGATCTTGATAAATATCAAAAAACTTATCTTTTAATATTTTTATAAATTCTTCATTGTTATCTAATTTATTTTCATTAAGTATTTTAATTAAATATGCTAATTGGTCTTCATATTTATCAGCTACTAAAATACCTATTCTTTTTACATAATTATTTTTTGTTATTGGTGATTTATATGTATCATCTAATTCATTCTGTGCATATTTTGAAATCCTGCTATTTTCACCAAAAGTTGTTTTTATAGTTTTTGATATAAATACTGCTTCACTTCCATCTATAATATGACGAAAATACCTATTTCCACCAACATAATTAGGTATAGATTGTTTCCATACTCCTGCAATATCACCTGCCATTGAATACACTATAGCTGGATCATAAAAATTTAAATTTGCTAAACTATATATATTAATCTTTAAACACTCTTTTTCTAATTCATAACTTACGGATTGTTTTATAAATTTCCATTCTAAAGAAGATAAAAATTCTTTTTTTATCATATAGCATTTAACTGTACTTCCACCAAGATTCATATAAGAGTTTTGTACTTTTTGTAAAATTTCCACACCCTTAGAATATTCTAAAATATCCACATTAGTATAAATAATTTTCCTATCTTTTATATACGTGGTTTTTAGTTCTGTATTTTCCCCAAATATATAAAATCTATATTGAACACACTCTAAAATTATAAATCCCATTATCAGAAAAGTAAAAGAAATGAGTTTACCATTTTTTGAAAATAAATATTTTCTGTTGATAAACACCGTAAAAATACCCAATAAAATAATAAATAACATTTTTAATATATTAATCTTATTTAAGTTATCTAAATTAAATAAAAATTCATTAACACCAAGTAAATAAGTATACTCTGTCATTTTATATGGATTGACCAAGAAAAAATTATATAAAAAAACAAGTACTAAAATAATTATCCCACTTGTTTTTGAAACTGTATTCCCTAATAAAAATCCAAACATTATAGCAAACATATAAAAAATAATTGTCAATTCTAAAGTTTTTAAAATATCTTGTCTCAAAAAAAATAACTGAAAACCTATACATAGAAGTAAAGGTAAATTTAAAATAATTTGAGCTAAAATTAATTTGACATATTTAGAAAAAAGTGATGTTTTATTAATAATAAACAAGCTTTCTCTTTCATTTTCTACAAATGCCTTTAAACCAATTAAACTCATTAAACTTATCCAAATAAAAACTACCAAATTTGCAGTTATTTTCATACTAAAATCCTGTATATAGAGGATACTAGAAAAAAAGATAATAAACGCATACATCGCTAAATAAATTTTCTTCATCTTAAAAATTTCTTGAATTTGAATTTTAACAATGTATTTGACTTCTAAAGTCATATGTTTAACTCCTTTTCTTTTATTTTCAGAAAATATGCATCTTCCAAGTCAGGTACACAACTACTTCCAATTCCTTTTGTATCAATTATTTTTATGTATATATTATCCTTAAAACGTTTGATAGATATAACTTGATTCATAATCTCTTCCGCAATGTTATCATTTTCTTTAATTGTTATAGTAGAAATCTTTCCTTTTGCCTCATCAATAAGGTTATCAACTGTCCCTGAATATAAAATTTTTCCACTACTCATAACTCCAATCATATCGCAAAGAGCTGAAACATCTGATATAATATGTGTTGAAATAATAATTATTCTATCCTTTTTTATTTCATTGATAATATTTTTAAATCTAAGTCGTTCCATTGGATCTAATCCAACCGTTGGTTCATCAAAAATTAAAATTTTAGGATCTCCTAATATTGCCTGAATAATTGCAATTCTTTGTTTCATTCCACCAGATAATGTTTTTATTTTTTCATTTTTCTTATTTATAAGATTAAATTTTTCAAGCCAATATTCTATTGACTGGTTAATATCTTCTGAAGATATTTTTTTATTTAAACCTATATAATACAAAAATTCATAAACTGTAAGCATTTCAAAAAATTCAAATTTTTGAGGAACATAACCTATTTGCGATCTAATTTTACTCAAATCAACTTTCATATCTAAATCGCCTATAACTATCTTTCCGTTATTAAATGGCAAAAGCGTAGCTATTATTTTTAATAAAGTAGTTTTCCCTGCTCCGTTAGCTCCTACTAACCCATACACTCCTTGCTTTATCTCTAAACAAATGTTATCAACAGCCTTTTTTTGAAATTTTTTATATTGATAATCCAAATTTTCAATACAAATCTTATTCATACTCTTCTTCCTTATCTATTTTAAAATAGTATCCCTTTCAACAAGTTCTGCGGGTATTTTATAACTTTGTGCTTTTTTACCCTCATTTTCTATCATATAAATTATTTTATCAACTAATTCTTTTGCTATTATATCAAATTTTTGTTTCATGGAACTTAAACTAGGATATACTTCATTACATATAAAAGTGTTTCCAAAACTTATTATTTTAAGTTTTTCTGGGCATTTAATACCAAGTTTATTAATAGCCCTTATAGCTCCAAGTGCTGCGTAATCAGAATTTATAACAAGACCGTCAGGTAATTTTTTGTCTTTATATTTTGATATTATAAATTTCTCAACTTCCTCACTACTTGAGTAATTATAATACACATTTTCTTTCATTTTAAATTTATCTATTACCTGTTTATATCCTCTATATTTTTCATTTGTAGTTTTGGTGTTACTATCTCCTAAAAGTATGCAAATATCCTTGCACCCTTTCCTAATTAATGTTTCAGTTGCTATATATGCACTTTCATATTGATCTGTTCCTACATATATATATTTTTCACTAATCCCTGAAATAACAACAGGTAAATTACTTTGAACTGCTTTTTCAACTTCATCACTATTTTTAGGATTTAAAAATATCAAACCTTCATAAAAACCTGAATCAATTTTATCAAAATTATTTTTCACAAGTTCTTTAAAACTTCTATTAACTAAAATAGTATAACCTCGTTTTCTTGCATAATTTACAATATAATTCATAATTATATAATTTTTATTAAGTTCATAGTCCAAAACCGTATTTGTTACAAGTCCAATTTGTTTTGTTCTACTTATTGAAAGTCTTTTTGCGTTATAATTTATACTAAAATTAGTTTCTAATAATATTTTTTCAATTTTTTCTCTAGTTTCTTTTTTTACATTTTGTTCTTTATTTAAAACCCTAGATACCGTCTTAAATGATACTCCTGCCAAATTTGCAATATCTTTAATCGTTAGTTTTTTCATATTCACCACTTATTTTTAATCTATTTAATTTAAGTATACTTCAAATTTATACTAAATACAAATAAAAAAACTTCCAAAATATTCTAATTTCATTTTGGAAGATTAATATACAAAATTATCAATTAATTTTAATCACCGTAAACTAAAACGTCAAAAAATCTAAAGAAATTTTCAATTTCTTCTTCATTTCTGGTTAGTTTTACTTTAAACATTACTCCTTCCATTTGTGCAATCAACATTTTAGAGTATATTTGTGAGTTTATATTTGTATATTTAGAATTCGTATTTTTTATCATTTCTAAAAATAAAGCCACTCTTTTTTCTATTTTTTCATATGAAAAATTTAATCTTTCTCTTGCTTCTTCATTTATATCCGCAAGTTCTATAGCAAAGTTGCCAAGTGGACTTCCACCATGACATTTGTTTTTTACTATGCTATTAAAATATCCTGAAAAAAAGGTTTTTAGTTTAACCATTGATAAATCATCAACAACTTTATCAAAAAAAAGTATTAAATTATCTGTATGATAGTCTATAATTTGCATTAACAAATCATCTTTATTTTTAAAATAATAATAAAAAGAACCTTTAGGTATTTTGCATTCTTTAAGTATTTCATTTATCCCCGTATTTACATACCCTTGATAATAGAATAATTTAGCACTCTTTTCTAAAACATTCCTCTTTTTTTGTTCAAGATTTTTTTTCATATACTTTCCTTTACTTTTAAATATTTTCATTATAATTATACCACAAGAAACAAAAATAAATAAAGGTTTATTAAATTTATACTTAAAATTGTTGTATTGTAAAATTTCTATTGTATAATATATATATATTTATTTAACAAGGAGTATAAATTTATGAAAAATCATATTTTTTCTAATTTACAAAAAATAGGTCGTGCATTTATGCTACCTATAGCTGTTTTACCTATGGCAGGTATATTACTTGGTGTTGGAGGTTCTTTCACAAATCCCGTATTAATAGAAACTTATAAGTTAAATTTCTTGTTACCAGGAACACCACTAAACTATATTTTACAATTATTTTTTAATGTTGGACTATTTGTTTTTGCAAACTTACCATTACTATTTGCTGTTGGAGTTGCAATAGGTATGGCAAATAAAAATAAAGAAACTTCTGCTCTATCTGCGGTTTTAGGCTTTATTTTATTCCATACTATAATAAATACTATACTTACATTTAAAGGAATAACACCTGCTTCTGTAAGTTATGACGCACTAATTGCAAATGGATTAAGTGAAGCTTCTGCTCGTGGAATTGCTGCACTTTATACAAAAGAACTTGGTATTTTTACGTTACAAACTGGAGTTTTTGGTGGTATTATCTGTGGTATAAGCTCTGCATTAATAACTAATAAATTTTCAGATAAAAAATTACCTGATTATTTAGCTTTCTTTAGCGGTAACAGATTTGTTCCTGTTATGACTATATTAATTTTCATACCTATTGCTTCTATTTTTCCAGTTATTTGGCCAACAATTTTCATGTTAATTGTTAAAGCTGGAGAATTATTTGCAGCTACAGGTGCAATCGGAACTTTCTTTTATGGTGCATCAATGAGACTACTTAATGTATTTGGTCTTCATCATGCAATTTATCCTTTATTCTGGTATACTCAACTTGGTGGATATGAAGAAGTTGCAGGAGTTATGGTTGCAGGAGGTCAAAAAATATTTTTTGCACAACTTGCTGATCCAACAATAAAACATTTCAGTGCAGCAGCCACAAAAACTATGACAGGTGGATTCTTACCTATGATGTTTGGACTTCCTGCGGCAGCTTTAGCTATGTATAAAACAGTGGAAGATAAAAACAAAGCAGCAATTAAAGGGATTTTACTCTCAGCTGCATTAACATCATTTTTAACTGGTATAACTGAACCTATAGAATTTACTTTCTTATTTGTTGCACCTGCTCTTTACGTAATACATGCATTACTTGAAGGTCTTTCATATATGTTAATGTATATTTTAAATGTTGCAGTTGGTATCACTTTTTCTCGTGGAGTTATTGACTTTACATTCTTTGGACTACTTCAAGGACCTGCAAAAACATCATATTATTGGATATTAATACTTGGACCTGGTTATGCTTTAATTTATTATTATTTATTTAAATTCTTAATACTTAAATTTAACTTTGCAACTCCTGGTAGAGATGGTGGAGAAAATAAGCTATATACAAGAGCTGATTACAATAAGGAAAAAGATAATAAGATTATAGATGAAATAGTTAAAGGTCTTGGTGGAATTGACAATATTGAAAATTTAGATGCTTGTATAACAAGATTAAGAGTAACAGTAAAAGATCCTAGTAAAGTTTGCGATGACAACAAATGGAAAGAACTTAATGCAAAAGGTGTTATAAGATCAGGAAATGGTATACAATTAATATATGGAACACAAGCTGATAATTACAAAAATGAAATAAAATATAAATACGATATATAAAAGGAAAAAAATGGTTAAAGTAAAAAATTTAAAATACGAATATAAAACATATAAAAAAGGAAGTGGATTTTTCGAAAATCTAAAAGACTTTTTTAAAAGAAAATATGTATATCACGAAGCAATAGATATAAAAGAATTTAATATTAATAAAGGTGAAATAATAGGATTATTAGGACCAAATGGTGCTGGGAAAACAACATTTATAAAACTAATTACCGGAATTTTATCACCTAAATCAGGTCAAATCTTTTGCGATAATTACATACCATATGAAAAAAATAATATGTTTTTAAAAGAAATTGGAGTTGTTCTTGGACAAAAAAGTCAATTAATTTGGGATTTGCCAAGTATTGATACTTTAAAAATGTTAAAAGACATTTATGAAATTGATGAATTATCATTTGAAAAAAGATTAAAAAAATTAGTTAAATTATTAAATTTAGAATCTAAATTATATATACCTGTAAGAAAATTATCTCTTGGAGAGAGATTAAAATTTGAATTAATTTGTTCATTAATACATAAGCCTAAAATATTATTTTTAGATGAACCTACTATTGGTGTAGATATAGTTAGCCAAAAATCAATATACGAATTTTTAATTACACTTAATAAAGAAGAACAAACAACAATAATTTTAACTAGTCATAATATGAAAGATATTGAAGCTTTATGTGAAAGAATTGTTGTTATTTTAAACGGTAAAATAGTCCATGATACAAATATTACAGATTTAAAAAATAAATATAAAACTGAAACAAAATTTATTATAAAAACAAAAGAAGATAAATTTCCATTTAAAGACATTGAATACAAAAAAATAGAATCTTGTAAATATGAAATAAATGAAAATGAAATAGAATCAATTGAAACACAAACAAAAGAATTGGAAGAAATTATATATGAAATTTTTAAAGAAGCAATATAGTATAGCACTTAATCAAGTATTAATAAATTTTCAATACAGATTTAATTTCATTGCAAAAGTTTCAATTTATTTATTTCAGTTTTTTATCATTTATTTTATGTGGAAATCTATTTATAAAGATAGTGAATTAAAAACTATAGGAAATTATAATTATAATGAAATGATTATATATATATTAATTACCAATATCTCTGCACTAGTCTATAATTTTAATGGCATACATAGAATAGGACAACTAGTTAGAACAGGAAAATTAACAACAATCTTATTAAGACCGTTAAGCATCATTGAGGAAAGTTTTTCACAATACCTAGGTAATAAAATTTTTGCATATATTTTATCTTTTTTGATTATTATATTTTCAAATATAAAATTCAAAATACTAAGTATATTATATATTAGTTCAACATTTATGATGTATTTTTATTTAACAATGTTAATAGCATGTTTAGGTTTTTTCATTTTTCAAACAGGACCGTTACAAGGTTTATTTAATGGAATTTTTTATATATTAGCAGGTGTATATTTTCCATTAAATTTATTACCAGGA
Source organism: Caviibacter abscessus (assembly GCF_001517835.1). Taxonomy (NCBI): domain Bacteria; kingdom Fusobacteriati; phylum Fusobacteriota; class Fusobacteriia; order Fusobacteriales; family Leptotrichiaceae; genus Caviibacter; species Caviibacter abscessus. Next base: position 44,590 of record NZ_LOQG01000038.1, on the reverse strand, counting down.
AAAATTTACAATATATTAAAATTTAACCCATTTTCATTAGTTTCATATGTTTTAGCCAATATATTAGAAAATAAATTAAGTTATGAACAAATTTTAATATATCTATTAGCTAGTATTTTATGGATTATCACTTTTAGATTTATACTGATTAAAATTATAAAAAAAGGATTAAATTCATACGAAGGGATGGGAGCATAATGAGATTTAAAGTTTTTATACGTTTAGTTAAAAATTCAGTAAAAGAATCACTTGCTTACAGAACATCATCAGTCATTATGTTTATTGTTGTGTTTTTATTCTTTTTATTACAAATATTAGCAAATTTTATTTTTTATAAATATACAAATAGTATCGCAGGATATACATTATTTGATAGTATAAATTTAATAAATACAGCTACTCTAATAACTCATTTAAACTATTCTTTATTTATTATAGGTAATGAATCTATTTATTATGAATTAATTGAAGGTGAAATGGATTATAAGTTTTTAAGACCTATAAATTCATATTGGCTTTATGCTTTTTATGGTTTTGATATACAAAGCTTTATAACTTTTTTATTACATGCAATATTTCAAATATACTTATTTTCATTACAAAAAGTAACAGCTTTAAAAATATCAGCTTATATTTTAATGGTTATATTAGGTAGCTTTTATATCTTTTTAATACTAAGAGCATTAGTATTACTAGTATTTTATACAGATAAAGCTAATTCTATACAAGGTATACCTGAATTATTAGAAGATGCTGCTTCTAGACCTAAAGGAATATATCCTAAGTTTATAAGATACATATTTATATATTTTATATCTTATTTAATGGTTTATAATGGACCAATAGACGTACTTAAAGGAAATATTAATTACTCGTATCTTTTAGGCTATATAATATCATTGCTTCTATTTTTAATAATAACATATAAATTATGGTTTATAGCCATAAAAAAATATCAGTCTTCAAATTAAAAAAAGGCAGTGTTTGCTACTAAGCAAATGCTGCCTTATAAATTTTATCTATTCTTTTTCCAAGCATACTCTAATGTTAAAATTGCATAAGCTATAAATGTAGGTATAAGCCAAGCAAATCCTTGTTCATGAAGAGGTAATGGATATAATAAATCTATAATACAAAAAACAAATGTTGTATAAGTTGTATATCTATATACCTTATAATTAGCTTTTGATAATGTTAAGAAAAGTACAACTATTAATAATGGATAAAATACTGTAAGTATTGGTATAGTGTAATTTATTATTTTATCAACACCCAGTTGAGATATTATATATGATGTAGCTACAACAAATATAACTATAACATTATATTTCACTTTATAATTCAATACCTTTTCAAAATAACTGCTCACTGAAACAATTAAACCTATTGATGTTGTAAGACATGCAAGTGATACAATTATTGCAAGTAAACTCATTCCTGAATTACCAAGTAATTTTGTTGTTATTCCATTTAATAATGTTGTTCTTTCTATATTTTGAGGAAAAACAGTACTTGCAGTTGCACCTAAGTATATAAATCCTGCATAAATAGCTGATAAACCTATTGCTGCAATAAATGAAGCTTTTATTGATGTTTTCTTTAAAACTTCTTTATTTTTTATAGTTTGACTTAAGTTATTCCAAACAAGACCTGCAAAAATTACAGAAGCAACAGCATCTATAGTATTGTATCCTTCTAAAAATCCTTGTGAGAAAGCATCTGGTATATGAGGAACTCCAATAGGTGCTATTGGTTTTATTATTCCTTTAACTATTAACATAACAGTAGTTAAAATTAATGCTGGTGTTAATAATGAACCTATCTTATCCAATACATCGCTTTTTTTCATAACAAATACTAAATTTATTAAAAAGAAAATTAACCCTCCTATAACAGGTGATATCATAGGAAAAAAAGGTTTTATTCCAACTTCAAATGTTGTTGCAGCAGTTCTAGGTATTGCTATAGCAGGACCTATAGTTAAAAATGCAGCTACTAATAAAAATTTAGAAAAATTTGTTCCAAGTGGTTCAAATAACTTTGTATATTCTCCATTAATATAGAAAACAACTAATAAAGCAAGTAAAGGAAGTCCTACTCCAGTTAGAATAAAGCCTGCTATTGACATATAAAAATTAGATCCAGATTTTAAACCTATAAATGGCGGTAACAGCACATTTCCGGCTCCAAAAAACATTGCAAATAATGCAAATCCTATAATTAAAGTTTTAAATTTATTTTTAGTTTCATTCATTTTGTTCACTTCCTTTTATCTAAAATATGTTATAAATCCTGTTATTATTGAAACATTTACAAAGTCAATAAATAATGCTCCAACTAATGGAACTACAAAAAATGCAATTTTTGAATACTCATAACTGTCACAAACTGTTTCCATATTAGTTATACCATTAGGTGTTGCTCCCATTCCAAATCCACAATGACCCGCACAAATTACAGCACCATCATAATCTGCTCCCATAACATAAAATGTTATATATCTTGTATATAGAACTGTAAAAATTAATTGTGCTAAAAGAAGAACTGTTATAGGTAGGGCTAAATCAATTAAATCCCAAAGTCTTAAAGTCATAAGAGCCATTGATAAAAATAAATTAAGTGCTATATTTTCTATTATTTTTATTTCTTCTATCGGAGAATTTGAAATTTGTGTAACTACATCAGTTATATTTCTTATTATTGCAGCAACTATCATAGGTCCTAAATAATACGGGAAATTTAATCCTAATAGTTTAAACAAGTAATTAAAAAATGTCCCAAATGCCATTGAAAGAAGTATCATAAAAAATGCAGTTGCAAATTTCTCTCCGTTTAATATACTTTCTTTTTTATTAAAGAAATCTTCTTCTTTTTCTACATCTTCTTTAACTTCATTTTCTACTTTATAATTTTTTAGCAAATCATATTTTGTTATAAGTCTTCTTGCAACCGGTCCACCTACTGCTGAACCTGCTATAAGTCCAAAAGTTGCTGCTGCAATAGCTACAGATTGAGCAGAAGCTATACCATAATTTTCAATTAAAGGTGATATTGAAGCTGATGTTCCATGCCCTCCAGTCATTGCTGTAGAACCTGTCATAAGTGCTAGTAAAGGATTTATTCCAAGTGGTTTTGCAAGCAGTACCGCTCCTATATTTTGTACAAATATCAGACCTGTTGACACTATTAAAAATATTAATACTTTTATGCCTCCAGTTTTTAATACTTTATAACTTGCATTAAATCCGACACTTGTAAAAAACATAGTCATAAAAAATGTTTGTAATGTTGTATCAAATATAAATGTGGCTAAATTTAATTGTTTTAATATAAGCGTTAATATAGCAAATATAAATCCACCTATTACAGGTGAAGGAATACAATATTTTTTAAGAATTTGTATTTTAACTCTCATTTTTCGTCCAATAAGTAATAATATTATAGCAAGTCCTATGGATTGTATCATATCTAAATGTATTTTTATCATGTTTTGCTCTCTTTCTGTCTATAATTTCAACTTTTTCATTATACTATATTTTAATGTAAAAAAAAAGTTGCTAAAACTCTGTTTAGCAACCTTTTCAAATATTTTTATAAATGTTTTCATATTTTTTATTTTCTATAAGTATTATATTTATTACATTATCATCTATTATTAATATAATCAATAATAAGTTTATCTATTAATTATATTAATGATTGTATTAATAAATAATATAAATATTAATCTCTTATACCATTAGGTATTATTACATCTTTTATTAATTTTTCTTCTTCTTTTATTCTAATATACATAACAACAATATATAAAGGGAATATAATAACTGCTGTATATATAGCATGACAAAGCAATGCAATTCCTATTAATTCAGGAAAAACATTAAGATAATAATTAGGATGTTTAACATTTCTAAATAACCAATGATTTACATATTTATGGTCTTTTAAAATCATAAGTTTTACAGTCCATATATCTTTTAATAATCTTGTTACAGTATATAGCATAAATAAAGCAAAAATTATTAATAATAAACCTACTATACTTATACCATCAAATGGTCTTTTTTTAACTAATGATTCTATAAAACAGAATAAGTAAAATAAAATATGTAAAATTGTAATACGCTTAGTATTTTCTTTTCCATATTCAATTCCACTATCTTCTAAAATTTTCTTTTCATTTTTAATAGAAATCTTTAAAAAATATAGTCTAATAATAAAGACTAAAACAACAATAATACTTGCTAAATAATATGGCATATCGCAGCTCCTTTATATAAATTTATAATTCTGATAAAATCAGAGGTTTTCCATCTACTATTGCAATACTATGTTCAAAATGTGCAGATTTTTTCTTATCAAGTGTAGTTACAGTCCACATGTCTTTTTGTATCTTAACTTTGTGCGTTCCTAAATTAACCATAGGCTCTATAGCTATTACAAGTCCATTTTGAATTTTAAGACCTGTTCCTTTTTTTCCATAATTTAAAACATATGGATCTTCGTGCATTTCATATCCTACACCATGTCCTGAAAAGTCTCTTACAATTGAAAAATTATGTAATTCAACATATTCTTGTATAACATGTCCTATGTCACCTAAACTGTTCCCTGCTACTGCCTGTTCTATACCTAAATCTCTTGATTTTCTTGTTACATCAATAAGTTTTTGAGATATTTCATCAATTTGACCTACAGGAAAAGTACAGGCGGCATCTCCGTAAAAACCATCTAATACAGTAACTATATCTATACTTACTATATCTCCTTCTTTTAGAATTTTTGTTTTACTTGGTATTGCATGAACTACATCTTCATTAACTGATATACAAGTTGCTGCTGGATATGGTGGATAAGGCCAACCTATATCATAACCGATAGTTCCCGATTTTGCTCCTTGTGATAAAATATAGTCATTACAGATTTGATCAAGTTCCCAAGTACTTACACCTGCTTTTATATATTTAGGTATAATATCTCTATATATTCTTGCAATTATTTCATTAGCTTTTTTTATTTTTTTTATTTCATCTAATGTTTTTAATTTAACCATTTTATTCACCTAATATTTCTATTATGTCCCTTGTTATTTCTGTTGGTGTTTTTGTTCCGTTTATCATAATAACTTTACCTTGATTATTATAATAATCTAAAACTGGTGCAGTTTGTTTTTCATAGTTTTCAAGCCTTTTTAAAACTACTTCTTTCGTATCATCATCACGTTGTATTAAATCTTCTTCTTTTTCATCAATAGGTGGATTATATTTCAAATGATATATTTTACCTGTTTTTATTGATGTTCTTCTTCCTGTAATTCTTTCAACTATTTCAGAATCAGGTACATCTAAAGCTATTACCTTTTCTACGCTTTTTCCAAGCGACATAAGTATTTCATCAAGAGTTTTAGCTTGTTCTACTGTTCTTGGAAAACCATCTAAAATAAAGCCTTTTTGGCAATCATCATTTTGAAGTCTTTCTTTTACTAACCCATTTACAACTTCATCAGGAACCAAATTCCCTGCGTCCATAAACTTTTTAGCTTCTAATCCTAATGTTGTTTTATTAGCTATTGCAGTACGTAAAATATCTCCTGTTGATATTTGAGGTATACTGTATTTATTAATTAATTCTTTTGCCTGTGTTCCTTTTCCAGCTCCCGGAGGTCCAAATAATACTATATTCAATTTTATTCTCCTTTTATTAAAAGATTGGAACATTATATTCCATAGGTTCTTCTTTTTTTTCTTCTATATTTACATCTGTTTCTGTTGTTTGATTTACAGAATTTTCATAAATTTTATTTTCATCAAAACCTGTAGCTATAATTGATACAACCACACTTTCTCTTTCAGGTTCAAATATAACACCGGCAATTACATTTTCAACACCATCAATAGTTCCTGAAGCTTTTTGTGCAATAAAGCTTTGTACTCTATCTACATCTGCAAGACTACAATTAGGCCCTATTGTTAAGTTTACTAATATCTTTGTTGCCCCTTTTATATCTTTTTCTAATAATGGATTAAATATTGCTTTTTCAGCAACTTTAATAATATCTTCAAATTGTCCTGTTTCTTCGTCTCTTTGTGATTCTGCAAATCCAAAAAGTGCTACTCCAGAATCTTTCATTATAGCTTGTACGTCTGAAAAATCAAGATTTATTAATCCTATTTTTGTTATTAATTCTGTTATCCCTTTAACTCCAAATCTTAATATATCATTTGATAGTTTTAACTGATCAGGATAAGATGATGTTTTTGCAGTAGGAAGCTCAAGTAATTTTTGATTAGGTATTACGATTAATGTATCAACATATTTTTTTAAATTTTCTAACCCATCGGCAGTATTTTGTGCTCTTTTTTTACCTTCAAATGTAAAAGGTTTTGTTACTATCGCAACCGTTAAAATTCCCAATTCTTTTGCTACTTGGGCTATAATAGGTGCTGCTCCAGTACCTGTTCCTCCTCCCATTCCGGCAGTTACAAAAATCATATCTTGGTCTTTTAACACATTTTTAATTTCTGATTTTTTATCTTCAGCTAAAACTCTAGCTGTTTCAGGTGTCCCTCCTGCTCCTAAATGACCTATGCTAATTTTGTATTGAGCTTTTGATTTATTTAGGTCTTGATAATCTGTATTTATGGCAACATACTCAACGCCTGTTATGTTAGAGTCTATCATATTATTTATGATATTACCTCCGGCTCCACCAACCCCCACTATTCTAATTTTAGCTTTTGGTTCTTCCGTGTTCGTATATCCATTATATTGTTGATTATCGTCCATACATTTTCCTCCTACTTTACATTTATGTATTTGAATCTTAAATCCATATATTCTAAATTATTATTTTTTATTTCATCACTATATATTTTAAAAGCCTGATTAAGTTTATTTGTTGTAATAGATTTATTCATAAAAACTCTAACTCCACTATCCAATATTAAAGAAAAATATCCTTGTTCTTCGACTATTTCCGATGTTATATCATACATTTTACTAGGTATTAAACTATTTAGTATATTTATTATATTATTTTTTGAATTATCATCAAAATGTACTATTGGAATATTTTTATCATTAATTTCTTCAAATTTTCCAAAAATATTCAAATTACTGTCAACGGCAAAAAATTTATTATCTATAGAAACAAACGCTACCGGTTTTCTAATAATAATCTCAATATTTAATATATTTGGGTATTTTTTTTCAACATTAACTTTTTCAATTCTGATATCTTCTAATATATCTGATATAAGTTCACTTTTATTAACATAAAATATAGATAAACCTTTTAAATGTTGAAGTTTATTTGTGATGTCGCTATTTATCATCAAATTATCCCCTGAAATATTTATTTCAGTTACTTCAAAAAAAGCAGATTGAGTAAACCTAAATCCAAATATGATTAAAACAAAAAGAAAAAGTATAAAGAAAATTCGCCTTACAAATTTATCCATTGCTACCTCTTTTAAATTCAACTTTTATTTTAACATGATTTTATTTTTTTTTCAATTTTATTGTTGTCCTTGATATTTTTGTATTATATCCCAAGCATCATTTATTTCTTTTGTTTTTTCTACAGCTTCATCTGTATGGTTTATATCAGGATGGTATTTTTTTAGTAATTGTAAATATCTTTTTTTCTTTTCTTCCATAGAACTGTTTGGAGAAACACCCAATATTACACAAGCTTTTTCATATTCACTTTCAGTTTTAATATTTTCAAATGTATTATAGTATTGTTTGTCATAGTTACTACGATATTTAAATTGATTAAAAAAATCCGAATTATCATAATAATATGTTCTTTTAAAGTTAAATTTAGGACCTTTATTTTTATTTACAAGTTTAAGTATTCCTAAAATCACACAAATTACAACTAAATAATTTATTTGACCTTTAGTAAAAAGTGTTATAGCGGCTATTAAAAAATATACCCAATATGGCAGTAAAAGAAACAATGACATTATTCCTACCATTAAAGCTAAAATATAAAAAATTATTAACATTATATATCCTTATTTTATTATTATTATTTCTGTATCAAGCATTATACCTGTCTTTTCAAAAACAGTTTTTTTTATGTTATTTATTAATTCTAAAACATCGCTAAATTTACCATTACCATGATTTATTAAAAAATTAGGATGTTTTGGCGATACTTCCATATCACCTATTCTGTAACCCTTTAATTCACAATCTGATATTAACTGTGCTGCAAAATTTCCTTCAGGGTTTTTAAAAGTCGAACCAAGATTAGGAAAATCTAAGGGATGATTATTTTTTCTCTTATTTATTTTATCTTGAGAAGCTTCTTTATCAAATCCTTTATCAAAAACAAAAGTAGCACCTATAACTATCCAATGATTATCCTTTATAGCTGTACCTCTATATCTATGTTCTATATCTTGTTTTTTAAAAACTTTTATTTCATTTTTATCAGTTATAAAAATCTTAACACTCTCTATTTTATCAAATATAGTAGTACCATAGGCTCCACCATTCATATTAACTAAACCACCTATAGAACCAGGGATTCCTGAAATATTCTCAAGTCCTGACAAATCGTTTTTTTCCATAAAAGATATTAAGTCAGATAAATCAGCTCCAGCTTGTGCATAAACTGTATTTTGTGAAATTTTTTCTATTTTATTAAGCTTTTTTAAACTTACAAAATTAATATCTAAATATTCATCATTTATTAAAGTATTAGTTCCATTACCTAAAAGGTAGTATCTTTCATCTTTATTAAAAAAATCAATTAATTCTTTTTCATCTTCTATAAAAGTTAAACTTTTAGCAATTCCACCTATTTTCATATTTGAATAAGGTTTCATTGTTACATTTTGTTCTTTTATCACGCTTATCACCTACCCTTTTATTTTATTTACTAATCTATAAGCAAATTTAGAAACTGTTCCTGCCCCCATAAAAATGTATATATCTGTAGGTTCATTATTCATATATATATATTCCATTACTTCCATAGGAAGCATAACATCAACTTCTTTGTTTTTATCAAATTGTTTGATTTTTTCATATAAATCATACGAGCTTATTCCACTATCATTATCTTCACTTGCTGCATAAATAGGTAAAAGTATTATTTTATCTGCAATAGATAAAGCTTTTGCAAATTCATCCATAAAGAATTTTGTTCTTGTATATCTATGTGGTTCAAATACTACTGTTATCTTACCTTTTTCATTTAATTTAGCAGCATTTAATGTTGCTTTAATTTCAGTAGGATGATGTGCATAATCATCAATTATTTTTATTTCTTCGTTATATATAACTTGATATCTTCTATTTGCACCACTAAAATTTTCTAAATGCTTTTTAACTAAATTTATATCTAATCCTTCAATATATGATAAATATATTACAGGTAAAGAATTTTGTATATTATGTATACCAGGAACTTTTAAACTAAATTCCCCTATTTCAGTATCATTAATTACTACAGTATACGTTGTTATTCCATCTAAATTTCTAATATTTGTTGCATATATGTCAGTTTTTTTATTTGCACTGTAAAATATTAATTTTTCCTTATATTTTTCTAAATCTAAGCTTTCTATATTTGGACAGTCTTTTGATAATATTACTTTTTTCTTTGTTTGTTCTATAAACTGAATAAACGATTTCTTTATGTTTTCAAATGTACCATGATGTTCTAGATGATCAGCTTCTATATTAGTTATAACAGAATAATTAGGATACAAGTATAAGAACGAATTATCACTTTCATCAGCTTCAATTATGAAATAATTGCTTGTTCCTATTTTACTATTGCTATTTATTTCAGGAATTACACCGCCAACTACTATATAAGGATCCTTTTCTAAAAAGCATACTGAACACATAGAAGAAGTTGTAGTTTTACCATGAGTTCCTGCAATAGCTATACTATTTTCAAAAGTATTAACTATATCAGCTAACATTTCGCCTCTTCTTTTCATTTCAATATTTTTTGACTTTGCATATATATATTCAGGATTAGTTGTTCTAATTGCTGTTGAATAAACATATAAATCGGGATTAAAACTTTCTATATTTTCAACAACTTGACCTATATGTACTTTTATACCCAAATCTTCAAGATTTTTTGTAGCATCTTTATACTCTAAGTCTGAGCCTTCTACTTCATACCCTTTTTGTTTTAAAATTTTTGCAATTCCGCTCATTCCTATTCCATTTATACCACTAAAATATACTTTTTTTAGCATTTGCTATTATCTCCTTTTATAATCGTTATTATATTTTCTACGGCATTCCCTGTATCTAATTTTGAAATATTATCTATCATAAATTCAAGTTTATCATCTTGATAGCATAAATTTAATGCCACATCTATAGCTTCAACAGCTTGTTCATTAGTAAATGTTTTTGTTGCATCTGCATATTCTAACATCTCTGCATTTTCTTTTTGCCCAACAAAACTATATGGTATCATTACAGAAGGTTTTTTTAACTGTAATAATTCAGATATAGTTGACGCTCCTGCTCTACATATTACTAAGTCTGCCGCACTCATAAGCTCACAAGCATTTTCAAAATATGGCATAAGTATTATATTTTTTAAATTTTTTATTTTTGCATAAGTTTCTTTAAATAAAGATTCCCCTGTAGACCAATAAAATTTTAAATTTTGTTTTTCATTTATTTTCTCAATGTTTTTTATTATTGCTTCGTTAATAGGCTTTGCTCCTAAACTTCCACCCATTACAAGTATAACTTTTTCATTCTCAGATATTTCAAGTTTTTCTCTATTCTTGCTTTTTATTGCTGTGTAAAATTCATGTCTTAATGGATTACCTGTAACTATAAACTTATGATGATACTTTTTAGGAATATAGTTAAGACTTGTCTTATATGCTAAAAAAACTTTTTTGGCAAATCTATATCCATATTTATTCGCAAGACCCATAAGAACATTTTGTTCTTGTAAATATATTGTTTTATTAAGCAGTTTTGCAGCAATAATTGAAGGTATTGAAATATAGTTTCCAAAACCTATGACCATATCTATATTCTTTTCTTTAAGTATTTTTCTTGCTTGAAATATAGCAGAAATCATTTTTAATATAGATTTAACACTTCTTAAAGGTACTACGTCAAGACCTATAAAATCATATCCTGCATTAGTTACAATATCTTTTTCCATTCTATGACAAGTGCCTATAAATGTAACTTCATATCCTTCTTCTTTTAAACTTTTAGCAAGTGAAATTGCAGGGTATATATGACCTCCAGTTCCACCTGTTGTAAGCACGACTCTTTTCATTATTTTATTACCTTCCATTCCATATTATCTAAAGCTTTAAATAATAAACTCATACAAATTAAATTTGACATTAAGGCACTTCCTCCATAACTTATAAACGGTAATGTAATACCTGTTGAAGGTAATAATCCCAAATTAATTCCTATATGGGCTATTATTTGATTAGTTAATACAAATCCTACACCAAATATTACATATTTTTCAGTGCTATCCGCTGCATTTATAGCAGCATAAAAGATAAGAGCTACTAAAACGATAAATAAGCTAAGTACAATTAAGCTTAATATAAGCCCTAATTCTTCAGCTATAGCAGAAAAAATATAATCTGTATGTGCTTCTGACAAGTAAAAATATTTCTGAAATCCACTACCGAAACCTCTACCAAATAAAAAACCTGTTTTTATTGCAGTAAGTCCTTCTAAAGTTTGTTGTGAACCCCCGCTTTGAAATTGCGTTATACGTTCAAGTCTATATTTTACTAAAAATGCCGCAGGTATTAATAATAATGAAGAAAGTCCTAATATTGCTGTCTTATATTTCTTTTCAACATTAGATACACATAACATCAAATATGAAAGTAATGCAACTTGTAACGTTGATGTTAATGCTTTTCCTGATAATATAGCTAAGCAGTAAAAAAAGACCAGTGCAGACCAAATAATAGTTATCCCCATATGTGCTTTCATTTTAACATTAAAAAATAATATATATTTATTTATAACATCTTTTAATTCATTAAAATATATCGCAAAAATATATATTAATATAGGTTTCGCAAATTCAGAAGGTTGTAATTGTATAAAGAAAACATTAATCCATCTTCTTGCTCCATTTATTTTATGCCCCAATACTAAAGGTGAAAGCAAAAATAAAAATCCTAATATGTAAAGAGAAATTAAAGTTCCTTCACTTATTTTTTTAAAACGTATTAAATAATATGAAGGTATTGCAACCAAAAATACAGATATTCCAACTAAACCAATGTATTTTCTACCTATATTTGTATGTTTCAATTCAGATAAAGGCGAACTTATGCTCCAAACAGAAACTATTCCTATTGTAAGAAGTATAAGCAAAATACAAAGTATAATTAATGAAATATGAGTTTTTATAAACTGTTGCAATTCTTTATTTTTATTTACACTTTCCGTTGCATTATCTATAATATTATTCATTTTTATCTCCAATTATCTCAACAACTAATCTCTTAAACTCTGCTCCTCTATGTTCAAAACTTTTAAATTGATCAAAACTTGCAGTTGCAGGACTTAATAAAACATATGTTTCTTTTTTTAAATCCATATTTTTTGATATATATGTAACAGCATTTTCCAAAGTTTTTGCATTATAATACAAATTATATCCAGACTTCGCAAATTCACTAATGTACTGATTTGCATTTTCCCCTATAAGTAAACAAAAATCAACACACTCATATATTTTCTCATACATTTTTGTATTATCAATTTTCTTATCTTGTCCACCACATATTAAAACAAGATTTTTATTTTTATAAGCATCAAGTGCAAATAAAGAAGATTCAACATTAGTTCCTTTAGAATCATTTATAAAAAAAGTCATATCTTTTTTAAAAAAGACCTCCATTCTATGTTCTAAAGACTTTGTTGATGATAAAAACTGTTCTATTATTTTTGTATCAACACCAACAATTTTAGCAACTGCAATAATAAAATTCATATTTTGAATATTGTGTTCGCCTTTTAAACTTGTTTTTTCCTTTTGTATAATACGTTCTCCTTCAAATACTAAGTAATTCTCGTCTTCTTCTATATATATTTTTTTTGATTTACAATCCTTAAAAAGTTTTTTAAACTCTTCGTCTTTAGGATTAATGACTATATAATCATTTTCATCTTGATTTTTAAATATATTCATTTTAGTTATATAGTAATCATTTACACTATCATATCTTAATAAATGGTCAGGTGTTAAATTTGTAATTGCACAAATATATGGTTTTATGCTTGGATTATTTTCTAGTTGATAACTACTAAGTTCTAATACTATATAATCATAATCATTCTTATCAGTTATTATTTTTGCAAATGAATGCCCTTCATTTCCCCCAAGTGCAACATTGTATCCTGCATATTTTAATAATTCATATATTTTAGTGCAAGTTGTCGTTTTTCCATTTGTTCCTGTAATAGCAATTAATTTTGTTTTAGGATTCACATATTTTATCGCTAAATCTATTTCAGATATTATTTTAATTCCTTTTTCTAAACATCTTTTTAAATATTCGTTATTCCAAGATATACCTGGACTTTTGATAACAATATCATCTTTATTTGTTATTTCTATTGCATTAATGCTTGGTATTCCCTGCTTATCATCAACAACAACAAATTCCTCTTTTTTATATTCCAAGAGCTCTTTTGCTCCCTCTCCACTTATCCCTAAACCAAATACTATATACTTCATAACTATTCCTATCTAATTTTAAGTATCATAAATGCTATTATACACATTATTATTGTTATTATCCAAAATCTAACTGTAACCTTTGTTTCTGGCAACCCACCCATTTCAAAGTGATGATGTATTGGTGCCATTTTAAATATTCTCTTATGAGTTCTTTTAAAATACAAAACTTGTATTATAACCGAAAGAGCTTCAGCGATAAAGACAAATCCCGCAATAGGAAGTAAAAACTCTTGTTTTACAAATATTGCTATCATTCCAAGTATACCACCTAAAGTAAGAGAACCTGTATCTCCCATAAATACTTGAGCTGGATAAAAATTAAACCATAAAAATCCAATTATTGCTCCTATTACCGCTGAAAGATAAACAGCTATTTCTCCTGCTCCCTCAATATAGTAAATGTTAAGATACAATGATAATTCTTTATGTCCTGCAAAGTATGCAATCATAAGAAATATTATACTTACTATCATTATTGGTCCACTTACAAGTCCATCTAATCCATCAGTTAAATTTATTGCATTTGATGAACCTATGACTACAAAACATATGAATATAAAGAAAGCAAAAGCTCCAATATATAAATATGAATTTTTTATAAATGGATTTACTAATGAAAAATCAACTTCTGTTCCACTTAATCTAAATTTTAATATAAATAGGAAAGTTATTAAACTCATTATTAATTGACCTAATAATTTTTTCTTTCCTGATAAACCTTTTTTACTTTTTGTTAATTTTAAATAATCATCATAAAAACCTATATAAGTAAATAAAATTGTCATACAAAATAGAAAAACTGTATATTTATTTGTGAAATTTCCTGCAACTAACATAGCAATAATTATTGCAGAAATAATTATTATACCTCCCATAGTAGGAGTTCCAGCCTTACTTAAATGACTGCTAGGTCCCTCTTCTCTTATTTTATCTCCCAATTTTTTTGCTCTTAATATGTCTATAATTTTTCCACCAAAAATTAAAGTTAATAATAAAGCAACAAAAAATGCTATTGATCCTCTTATTGCTAAAGACTTAAATATTCTAAAAAAGCTTACTTGATTTATAAACAACTGTTGTAGTAAATATAGCATTATCTATCCCCTTCCACTATTTCTTCAAGTTTCATACCTCTTGAACCTTTTAAAAAAATTACGGCATTTTTTAAATTTCTTATTTCAGTTTTTATAAAATTTTTATCCATAGTATGTATTGCACCGTCTATCTTTAAATTTTCCATAAGTTTTCCATATAAATATAACTTATCATATTTTATATTTTTAAGCACATTTTTTAAATTACTGTGATATTTAACTTCATTTTCTCCAAGCTCTAACATATCACCTAGAATTACAACCTTATATTTATCTTTAAATATTTGATTTAATGTTTCAAGTGAACTTTCAACAGATTTTGGTGCTGCATTATATGCATCATTTATTATTACATTGTCTCCTTGATTTAAAAGTTCAAATCTCATAGATGTTAATTTTATATTATCTAGTTTGCTTTCAAAATTAGATACACCCATCTCATTTAAAACTGCTATACATAAGCTTATATTTTCCGCATTATGTTTTCCGTATAAATTAGTATGATATTTATTGTTATTATATAAAAAACTTGTTCCTTTATCATCTATTATTACATCATTATCAAGTACAACTTTTAAAGCTTTCTCTAAAGTCTTCAAATACTCATCTTTACCATTAACTATAACCTTTGATTTTGTATATGGAATTAATTCAGTTTTAGCTTTAAAAACATTTTCTCTAGTTTTTAAATATTCTATATGAGAATCTCCTATATTTGTAATTATACTATAATCAGGCAATGATATACTTGAAAGTAATTTAATTTCTCCAGTCATACTCATTCCCATTTCTAAAATCAAATAATCTTTATCTATAGGACAAGACAATATTGTAAATGGAACACCTATATGGTTATTATAATTTCCATAAGTCGCATAACTATTTTCCAGAAGTATAGCTAATATATCTTTAACCGTTGTTTTCCCATTACTTCCAGTTATTGCTATTACTTTTGCATTAAGATTCATTCTATAGTTTTTAGCAAATTCTTGCATAAAGCTAACTGTATCATTTACTTTTTTACCTATATTAAAATCTTTATCACAGTCATATATAGGATATGCTCCTTTTTTTATAACTTCTTCAATATACTTATTTCCACCTCTTATAGCAAAAAATATATCTCCTTTTTTTGCTAATTTTGAGTCCATACATACCTGACCGCTAAAATCAAAATTCTCGTTTAATATTCTTCTAAATACTTCTCTTTTATTCATTTTTTTCTCCAAAATTGTTTGCCTTTTATTATATCACAATTTAATATTTTTAAGTATATTATTTAATAATTTTGTAATGACTTCAGTATTAATTTCTTTTAAATTTTTTACACTTTTTTCTTTAATTATTTTACTGTAAACTGAATTTATAAATTCTTTTCTTTCTTTAGGGGTTGTTTGTTCAAGCCACATTGATATTGATTTATCCAAAGAAGAACTTATATTAGTTATTTTATCCAAATAAACAAAATCATTTTTACTTATTCCCCAAGAATATAAATCATGTTGCATAACAAAAAAACTCGTACTATTTATTATTTTTATTTTTTCTTTTCTATTTAATAAAAGTCCTATTATTGAAGAACTTGGTATTATTGTTTCAATTTTATCAACTATTTTTTCATACCCTTTTTCATTCAAAACATCATTTAAAAATCCAGGTCCATCAAAATTATATATTCTGTTTATTCTTGAGGCATTATCTACATATATTGAAGAATAAATAGCTAAATTTCCTCCTTTTGAATGTCCTCCTATAAAAACATTTTTATCTGTAATGTCTAATACATCTTTAAGATATATAATTGATTCTTCTTGAGACGGAACCTTATCATAACTCATATTTAAGTCTTCTTTCCAACCTATTAAAGTTTTATCTGTACCTTTAAAAGATACATAATTTGCAAAACCTAAATCCAAGACCATTGCACCAAACTGCTTTTCAATTTCTTTATCAATAATGTTTATATAATTAAAAACCTCTATATTTTTAAATCTTTTGCTTTCAAGTAAATATTTAACTAATTTTATATCATCTTTCATTAAAAAATATTTATCTTTATATTTTGAAACAATATTAAGTAGATAATGTAGCGTTTTTTTCTCATTTTTAAATAATATTTTATCAAAAGGTAGGTACACTATTCTTGTCATAATCAAACTATCAAGTATATTAAAATTTTTTTCAGTTATTTCTTCATTATTTTCTTTAATATAATCAAATATCGTTGCCATCAAAAATTACACCACCTTTAATATTAGAATAACTTTCAGAAATTATACTCTTTAATTCTATTAAATTTTCTATATTTTTATTTTTTCTGTAATTTATAATTTTATTTACATCTTTGCTACTTAATCCTAAAAATTTCAATTGTTTTTTTGTTGCAATGTTAATATTATGTGATTTATAATTCACATCATGTGTTTCATCTGTAAATATTTGCTTTATTATTTCAATATCATCATCGCTAAATCTTGATATAAATCTTAATTCATCAACCGTTTTTATTGCTCCCATATACTTTTTGTATTCTATTATCTCTTGTACCTTTTTTGATGATAACTTTGAATTTTTAAAATCATCATATGTTAAATTATTAATACTCTTTTTTTCGCTGTATGTTTGATATTCTATATTTTCATTTATTTCGACACCATAATCATTCTCATCAATATTTATACTTTTATTATTTGTAATAAAATAACCTGAAATTAACACAATTAACATAAGCAAAAAATATTTATTCAAATTTTTCATAATACTCCAATATTTCATCAATTTTTTGATTTAGTCTTTTATCATATTCTAGGATATAAGAAAGAGGATCTTTAGGACTTGATATCCTTTTTATAGTATTTTTATCAATAAGTTTAGTTACTGAACCTGCACCTATACCAAAAATATTCTTATTTTCTTCTATCATATCTATATTATATACAGATTGATATCCTTTTTTACAAAAACCTATGTTTTCTCCCCAATCATAACTATTTTTTTGTCTGTACATATAGTAAGGTACATATTTTTTTGATTTTGCCATTTCAAAAATTTTTTCATATATTTTTTTATAATCTAATGTTTCATGAAAAAATTTTGTTTTAGTAAGATAACTACTTTTTTTAAGTGCTAAATTATGTATAGTAATATTTTCAACATCATATTCATACATTTTTTGTATAGTATTTAATATATCTTGTGTACTTTCTTTAGGCAATCCTAAAATATAGTCCATATTTATTATAAATCCTAGTTCTTTAGCTTTATTATACACATCATTTAATTTTTCAATATTGTGATATCTATTTACTAATTTTAATGTTTCATCTTTAAAAGACTGAGGATTTATACTAATTCTATCTACATTATAATGTTTTAATATTTCTAATTTTTCATCATCTAATGTATCTATACGCCCTGCTTCAAATGTAAACTCAATCAAATGTTGTAAATTATAATTTTTAATTATTGCATCAAGAAGTCTTCTTAGTTCAGTAACATTTAAAATACTTGGTGTTCCTCCACCTATATATATTGTACTTAATTTAAGATTTAGTTTTGATAAAAGTTTTCCTATTTTTGTCACTTCATCAATTAATGTATCAATATACTTACTATAATTAAGTTCATACTTACCTTTTTTTAAATAAGCAGGAAACGAACAATATGAACATTTTGTTGGACAAAAAGCTATGCCTATATACACTCCAACACTAGTTTCATCAATATATTCAATAGAATTTCTTGCTACATTTTCAAGAAGTTTTGTCTTTTCATCTGATACCAAATATACTTTCTTTAATATTTCACAAACTTTTTCAAAAGACTTTACTTCTTTTAAAAGAGCAAAAAAAAGTTTTGTCGGTCTTACACCGACAATACCTCCCCATAACATATTTTTATTATATAACTTTAAAAGACCTGTTTTTAACATTGCGAGTTTTTGTTTTTCTCTATTGTATAAAACAGGTAAAGAAAAAGTATATTCCTTATTATATTCTATCTCAATATTATTTTTATTTTCCTTAAAATTAATTTCTATTTCATCATTATTATCTGGGAAAATAGAGTAAATAAACTCTTTAAGCTTATTCTCACTTATATCTTTATTGCTTTTTATTTTCATTATATCACTTTAAAATTATTAAAACTAATATCCCTATTATTATCCTATAGTATCCAAAAATAGAAAAATCATGCTTTTTAATATAGTTTATGAAAAATGAAATAAATATGTAGGCAAAAATAAATGAAAAAACAAATCCTAATGCAATTAATCCGTACTCTGATGATGATAAACTATTAATTTTCACTAATTTTAATGTTGTTGCCCCAAGCATAGTAGGTATTGCTAGAAAAAATGAAAATTCTGTTGCAACCATACGACTTGTACCAAGCAACATTGCTCCTATTATTGTTGCTGCTGATCTTGATGTTCCAGGTATCATAGCAAGACATTGAAATATACCTATTATAAATGCTGATCTATAGCTTATATTATTAATATGTAATATATTGCTTTCTTTTTTTCTTTTTTCAATAAAAATAAGGATAATACCATAAAATATAAGCATTATTGAAACAACTATTGGATTAAAAAAATGCTTATCTATATAATCATCAAAAAGTAGCCCTAAAACAACAGCAGGTAAAACTGCAACCAATATTTTTTTCCATAAATTAATATTTATAGGAAATATTGTATTATAAAAATATACTATAACTGAAAGTATGGCTCCTAATTGAATTATTATTTCAAAAGCATTAACAAATTGCCTATTTTTAGATAAAGTTAAAAAATTCTCTACCAATATCATATGACCTGTACTACTTACAGGTATAAATTCCGTAAGTCCTTCAATAAAACTTAAAAATATTACCTTTAATATTGTTATCATAATCTTCCCCTTTTCATCTGGTATTATACCACAAATATTAAAAAGCTCAATATAAAATCAATTTTCAGATAAATCAAAATTTATTTACTTTTAATAATGAAAATTATATAATAAATTGCTAAAAAAGGAGGATACGTATGAAAAAAACATTAAAGATATTTGGCGTTATTTCAATATTAAGTTTACTTAGTTTAGGTCTTGTAAGTAATTATTTTTATAATTTCGCATTAAATGCTAAAACAAATAAATCAAAAATAACAAATCAAGATGATGATGATACTGTAAACACAAGAAAAAAAGATGATATGAAATGGTTTGAGCAAAACAAAATAGAAATTAATTCTGTTTCAATTACAAAAAACAAATTAACAGGTTATAAGTTTATAAATAAAAAAAGTAATAAGTGGATAATAGTTGTTCACGGTTATGCAAACAGGGCTATAAATATGTCTACATATATTAAACAATTTTATGATAGAGGATATAATATATTAGCAGTTGATTTAATAGCACATGGTAAAAGTGAAGGTAATACTTATTCAATGGGTGGTTTTGATTCATATGATATTATAAATTGGTCTAAGTTAATTTCAAAGGAATATAATAATCCAGATATCATTTTATTTGGTATAAGTATGGGTGCCACAACAATTATGAATAGTGTTATTAAAAATGATTTGCCTAAAAATGTTATTGCTTTTATAGAAGACAGTGGATATATAAATTTAAGAGAACAATTTTCGTTTCAATTAAAAAAATTATATCATTTGCCAAGTTTTCCAATAATACCTACAACTAATTTAATTACTAAAATACGTGCAGGATACTATTTTGAAGATATAAGTGTTAGAAATGGTCTAAAAAATGTAACAATACCTGCCCTTATTTTACATGGCGATGCTGATACTTTTGTTCCTATTAAAAATGCTTATGAAATTTTCAATTCTTTAAAATCAAATAAAAAAATACATGTATTTAAAGGAACAAAACACGTTAAGGCTGAATCAAAATTTAGAAATGAATATTGGGAACAAATAGATAATTTTTTAAGTAATTTATAAAGAGGATATTTATAGTAGTATTAAATGCACGAAATAATGTTGCAAGAGAAGTTAATAACATATTGGTAAAAACCTACTGGGAAATAGGTAGAATTATTGTGGAAGACGAGCAAGGTCATTCAGACAAAACTGAGTATGACTTATCTAAGAAACTTACAAAAGAATATGGAAAGGTTTTTTCAAGGTCAAACGCATTCTATATGATAAGCTTTTATCTGACATATCCAATTTTCCAAACACTGTATGGAGAATTGAGTATATACCATATATGAAAATGTTAGTTGTCAAAAGGTCAGTCTAGTATAAGGAAATTACAAATAAGACCACAACTTATTATAGAGAATATAAAAAAATCAAAGAACAATAAAAAATATATATAGATAAACTATGTGATAGAGAAAAGGGGCTGTTGCAAAAAGAAGTTCCGTAAAAGGAAGAAAAAATTCAAGCTTCCTTTTTTTTAACAGACTTATGAATATATTGATAATAATAAATTTGTAAGCTCTAATTTTTTATGCAAGAAATATTACTAAAAGAAAAAACTCGCAATTTAATATATGATTACGAGTTTTTTTGATGAGCTAAAATTTATTTTAAAATTATAATATTTTCTATTGAATCATAATTTAAAAAATTACTTTCTTTAATATCCTCAATTAGTCTATGCTTTTCTATACTAATTCCATATTCATTTCTTAATACCATTAATATTGTATTTAAACTAATACTGTCAAAATTATTATTTAAACAATAGCTAATTATAAAATCTGAAAAAGATACATTTTTAATACCTTTTCCTTTATACATTAATAACACTGTTGTTGATTGTTTATATGAAATATGCTCTTTTTGCTCCACTAATATAGATGAATAAAAATAATCTGGTAAATTTTTATCAAATCTATAATCAATCCCATTTTTTATTAACCATTGTATTGTAAAAAATTCATCTTTAAGAGAATTTAATGTCTTTTCAACATATTCTAATATCATTTCTTTACTTATATTATTATTATTTAACCAATTTTTATTTACATACTTTCTATGACTATATTCTATAACATCATAATTCTCTTTAGCTTTTATAAGTTCAGTGTGAAATGAAGATGTAAATTTTACACATAAATTTCCCGAATAAAAACCTTCACCTTTTTCAAAAGTATCTCTAATATATTCAGACACATAACTATAATTATTTTTTAAAACATAATTGCTAAATATTTTAAAACCCATATCTTGTAGTGTATTGGTATTTATTTCACCATTATCATGCATACCAAACTCATTATAATATATCTTCTTTATATCATCTATAAAGTAAAAATCTTCTTTTAATACTTCCATTAGCTTTTTTTGCTTTTCTATAGGCATGAATTTAAAATCTATTCTTAAAATATCTCCATCCATAAACGTCTCAAATCCATCTAAATAATTAGCTAAAAAAGTATTAACTTCTATACCATATAATTTTTTATATTCATTTGCTAAGTCCTTTTTAGATATTGGTGCTAGATTAAATAATAAATCCAAAACTTGTTTTTGCCTATTTTCTACTCCAAATTCTATTGTTGGCATTCTTCCATAATCTATAGCTTCACTCTTATATATTTTTTTCAATAAATTATGAAGTTCATATTGATCTCTAATATCATATTTTTTCATTAATTCAGGAAAATCTTCAATAAATTTCAATGTAGAAATTTCAATGTTTTGATATTGTTCTAAATTTAATGTTTCTAACAATTCTGTAAAATCTTTGGAACTGATATTATAATATCTAAATTTACCTAAATTCCATAATATTTTTTCACTATTTGCTAATCTATTTAGATACCCTCTATCCATTGTTGTCAAAACTGTAGTCAATTTCTCAGGTTCTACTTTTGATATAACATCAAAATACAGATCTTGAAACTCTTCAAAAGTTATACCATCTACACCTAGATTTTTTAAAATGTATTCAGAGATAGAATTTCTACTTATAAACCCTATCTTTTCCTAATTTTATGTAATCTTTGTAAATAGCCTTTTCAAACTCTTTTTTTAATTTTACAGGAACATTATCATCATCTAATAAAAGATTTATACTTTTTTCCCCTTTTACATACCTAAAATCTAAATAATTATAAATTATATGTCCATTATCTCCTAATGAAATAGAAAAATCATTAATACTTGTATCATATTCAGTAAAAATATACGAGTATATATCTTCAAAAAAATATTTATTTGATTCATCAAATGAGTCTTTAATTTTAACTAAAATTTGTCTTACTCTTTCTCTAGTTACATTTTGATTTTTCCCTATAGTATCTAAAGTATCACCTTTTAATCTTTGATTAAGTATTTCTATTTTTTTATCATCAGAATTGTGAGCTTTATTCAAATATTCTATAATACTTTCATTTTTTGTAATATATATACTCGTATTATCCGATAATGTATAAGAACATATTGAATTTTCATGTTTACTTAATATCAATTTCAAATAATTTTCATCTCTAAAATATTCAGGTAAATTAGACCATAACTCATATATCTTGACTGGTTTATTATTTTGTTTTAATTTTTCTATTATATTTTTTTCAACAACTAATTTTAACTTATCAAATATATATTCTTTATATTCTTCATTATTATAAATATAGCTATCTATTGATTTCAGATCATCATCACTTAGCATTGCCTCAAAATGTTCTAAAATAGATTTTAACTTTTCACTATAATTTATTTTAACTTGCCTATATCGTTTTTCAACTATTGGTATAAGATTATATATTTTCTTATTTAAACTTCTAAGCAATTTTTCATCTATTTTTTTATTATATAAATCAGAATAATATATTATATTTTCCTCTTCTAATTTATCCAAAAGAGATTTATATGATATTAAATATTCTAATTTTATATCATAACAAACTTTACCTTCTCTATTTGTAAAAATTTTAGGTAAAGAATACATTAGATGTAAATTAGAAGATATATTTTTTAAATTTTCAATATCCTTAATAAAATATTTATATTTTTCTCTAATATTTTGTTCATTACGTTCAAAATCACTTACTGTTAAAATATTATCTTCAAAAAGAGCACTAATAAATATTTTTTTAACTTAAATTCTGTTAAAAGTATATATGGCTTTAAATCATTTATTGATTCAGGTGAATCATCTAATTTATATTGTATAGGAATATAAGTTTCATCAGTTTTGTCAATGTAGTTGTCTAAAAATACGCCTTCTGTTAAATTATTATATTTATCTATTTTTTGACTTATAGTAAACATATTCCCTAATGGATTATAATTTATTTTAACATAAGACATTACAGAAGGAGCACCAGAATTTACAGCAATAATCTGACATTGTTTTATAATTTCCATAAGCTCATCGTAATCACCCTCTATCGTTGTTTCAAAAGGTCCTACAACTGTTTTTAGTCCTTTACTTTTAATATATTCTATCACCTTATCAACTATAATAATTAATTTTTCATCATCAATTACTTTCGGCAAAATCTGAATCGCTACACTTGCATTCATATTTTTATCCTTTCTAAGCCCTTGAAATAAATATACCTGAAAGTATTATTAAAATAATTCCAATGGATATATAAATAAGCTCTTTTTTTGTTTTATGCTCTTTTAATATGATTATAGCTGATGATACAGAAACTGCAACATTTAATTGTGAAATTGCAAATGCAACAGTAATTCCTAAAACTTCACTTGATAAAAACATACTTATATTCCCAACAAACCAAAGTATTCCGGCTAACATATTTTGAACTACCTTAATGCTAAGTAAATCTTTTAAGTTATTCTTATTTAAATATAGACTCCCTAAAACCATACCCATTGTTTGTGGAAGTATTGATGATTTTGCATCTACTTTAAAATATTTAATTACAGTTGCGTAAACTACAAAACCTATTGTAGAAATTATTAAATCAATTATTATGTATTTATCTATTTTATTTATATTTTCTTTCTTCTGCTTATATACAGCTAAATTAACTCCAATAATTAAAGCTAAAATACAAATAATAACTAAATATACATTAACTTTTTCTCTAAATACAAGTATACCTATTATTGTTGTTCCAAATATTTGCATGGCTGTTGATGGCGGTATTATTCTTGATATACCAATCTTTTTCAAACATTTTGTTTGATAATAAAAGCCTAGTACCCAAAATAGTCCACTTGTAATTCCTGCTAAAAATGATAGTTTTGTTACTTTAGTTATAAAAACAAGTGAAAGTAAAAAAGCTCCAAAAGCTACTGCAAAAACTTGCTTTTTCGTATCAATTTTAAAAATTGATATAACAATGGCAATAAGTCCCCAACATAATGCCGGTAAAAATGCTAATATATAGTACATTCACTACTCCTCATAATATTTTTTCTCTAAATCCACTAATTTTTTAGTGTATTCTTTTTGCGGGTTTGAAAAAATTTCACTTGTAATATTTTCTTCTATTATTTGACCCTTATACATAACATAAATTCTATCAACAAAATTTTTCATTGTACTTACTTCATGAGAAATAAATATGATAGAACCATATTCATCTTTTATATCTTTTAGTAAATCTATAACTTCTTTTTTACTTTCAAAATCAAGTGCTGTCGTTATTTCATCAGCTATTAAAATTTTAGGTTTTCCTATTAAGGCTCCTGCTATTGCTATTCGCTGTCTTTCTCCTCCACTTGTTTCAAAAGGATATTTATTTAAAAATTTATTAACATCATTTAAACCGACTTTTTTAAAAAGTCGACTTATCATTTCAACAAATCCTTTGTCGGTATTATAATGAGAAATATATAGATGCTTTAATTGCTTTCCTATTCTTACTGTAGGATTTAAAAGTATAAAAGCATTTTGAAAAATTGCTCCAATGCTTGATTTTTTTGTAAAATTTTCATATTCTATTATACTTCTTTCAGGTAAAATCCCAAGTATAAACTTTGTAGTAAGTGTTTTCCCACTTCCTGATTCACCTAAAATACCTACAATTTCGTTATTATTAATAGATAAACTCACGTCTTTTAATAAATGTTCATTATCTATACTTACATTTAATTTTTTTATATCTAATATTTTTTCCATTTTATACCTACAATGTGAATAATAAGTCTTTATAAGTAGGTAATTCCCATAAAGAACTATCTACTAGCGTTTCTAAAGTATCACAAGGTTTTCTTAGATCTTCAAGACCTTTTACCAAATATTTATTTGCCATGTCCGCTTGCTTATCAATTGATGTTTCATTTTTTATCTTTTCTATATTCGTTTCTAATTTTTTAATTTCTTGTCTTAATAAGTTTATATTTTGTAAAATTTCTTTAAGAAGTTTTTCTTGCTCTTTTGTATTTCCATATTTTGATGATTTTTCAACATTTTCAGCTAAAATATTTGCATATTTTATTCCTGCCGGAAATACTTTTTTATTTGCTATATCAATTAAAGTTTTTGATTCTATTATTAAATGCGTAACATATCTACTCATGTATGCATTATATCTTGCTTGTACTTCTCTTGAAGTTAGCATACCTGTTTTTTCAAACATTTCATTAATATTTTTATCGCAGTAAGCTCTAAGTGCCGAATTAGTAGAATTATCATTTTTAAGGCCTCTTTTTTTAGCCTCTGATATCCATTCTTCACTATAACCATTACCATTAAATAATATTCTACCATGATTTTTATATGTTTTTGATATTATATCAAGTACTGTTTTTTCAACATTTTTTGATTTTTCCAACTTATCAGCATACTCAGATAATACTAGTCCAACACAAGAATTAATTGTTGCAACAGTAGTTGCAGGTGTAGAACTTGACCCAGGCATTCTAAATTCAAACTTATTACCTGTAAATGCAAACGGAGAAGTTCTATTTCTGTCATCAGCTTCAGTACTTAATGTAGGTAACACATTTACACCTAAATCTAATTTAGATAAAGATGTATCTGATTGTTTTTTATTTAAAGCTATACTCTCCAACATATTTGTTAATTCTTCGCCTAAGAATATTGAAATTATTGTTGGAGGAGCCTCATGCCCACCCAATCTATTATCATTTGTAGCACTTGCTGTCATACATCTTAATATAGGATAATATCTATCTACCGCCTCAATTACAGCAGATACAAATAACAGAAACTGTTTATTTTCTCTAGGATTTTTACCTGGACTAAATAAATTCTTATCATCATCTGTTGATAATGACCAGTTATTATGTTTTCCTGAACCATTTACACCTAGAAAAGGTTTTTCGTGAAATAATGCAACTAAGTCATGTTTTAATGCTATTTTTTCAATAGTTTCCATTATAATTTGGTTTTGGTCAGAAGCAAGATTTGCAACTGAAAATAAAGGTGTGATTTCAAATTGATTTGGGGCTACTTCATTATGCCTTGTTTTTGAAGGTACTCCAACTTTCCATAATTCAACATCAACATCGCTCATAAAATTTATTACTTTTTCTTTTATTTTACCAAAATAATGGTCACTTAATTCTTGACCTTTTGGAGCTGGTGCACCTAATAAAGTTCTTCCCGTAAGTAATAAATCATCTCTTTTTTCAAATAGTTTTTTACTTACTAAAAAATATTCTTGTTCTGCTCCAAGTGTACTGAAAACATGATTAGTTTTATTATCTCCTAAAGCCTTTAAAACTCTTAATGCCTGTTTATTTATATATGTCATAGATCTTAAAAGAGGTACTTTTTTATCAAGAGCATCTCCATTAAAAGATATAAAGGCAGTGGGAATATATAAAGTTACTCCATTTTTATTCTCTCTTATAAATGGTGGAACACTTGTATCCCAAATTGTATATCCTCTTGCTTCAAATGTACTTCTAAGTCCTCCATTAGGAAATGACGAAGCATCAGATTCTCCTTTTACAAGACTATTTCCAGAAAATTTATATAATATTTCTTTATCTCCTGTAGGTTCTATAAATGAGTCATGCTTTTCAGCAGTTAAATTTGTTAGAGGCTGAAACCAATGACAATAATGTGTTGCTCCTCTTTTTGTTGCCCAATCTTTTATAGCATTTGCTATAACTTCCGCTGACGCTTTAGATAATTGAGTTTTTCCATATTGTGATAATTTAAATTCCCTAAATACTTCTTTGGGAACCCTCTTTTTTAAATTACTTTCAGTAAAAGCATTTTCTCCGAAAACTTTCATTGAATTTTCCATTAATTCGCTCCTCTTTTTGCAATCTCATTTGCAATATATACCAATATAATAATCATGATACCCGCAGATAAAGTAAACCACGGTGCTACTAAAAAATACGACTGAGATATATTTAACATATTTCCAAGTGTAGGTACTGAACTTTCAATTCCAATTCCTAAAAAACCTAATCCTGCTTCTGTTAGTATACCTTTTGAAAAATTTATTACAAAATTTATAATCACATATTTTTTTATATTTGGTAATATGTGTTTTAATATTATTCTAATATTTTTTACTCCATACGTTTTTGCTGCCATTATGTATTCTTTGTCTTTTTCTTTAATTGTTAAACCTCTTGAATAATTGACTATAAGAGGTAAATACATTAAAAATATAGCAAATATTATTGAATAAAATCCTGAACCCATTATAACTACAACTGTTATAGCTATAAGTATAGATGGAATGGATAAAATAATTTCAATAAACGTTTGTAAGGCTAAATCAATATAGCCTCCAAAATAGCCTGATATCCCACCAATAATTGTTCCAACAACAGTTGACAATAATATAGAAAGTAAAGATATTGCTAAAGTATTAAAGGTTCCCCATAAAAGTCTTGTATATATATCTCTGCCAAGATTATCCGTTCCTAATACATGATGTATACTTGGGGCAGATAATGGGTTATTATCTGACATTCTACTGGGATTTTTTATATTAATAAATATAAAAAATATAGCAACTATTATTAATATATATTTTATGTACTTTTTCATTTTACATCACCTAATTTTATTCTAGGATCTAATACAGAGTATAGTACATCAACAAGAAAATTAATAAGTATAATAACAAATGATGTATATACAATTAAAGCCTGAACTAAAGGTATATCTCTAGTATACACAGCAACTGTCATAAGTCTACCAATTCCTGGTATAGAAAATATTTGTTCAACTATGACTATGCCTGTTATAAGGTCAATAATTATTAATCCAAAAATAGAAAGTACCGGCAGCAATGAATTTTTCAGTACATATAAATTTAAATATTTCAATTTCATACCATTTGAATATAGATATTTTACATATTCCTGTCTTGTTTCCACATATAAATTTTCCTTTATATTTTTTGTAATATGCCCTATTTTAGGAATTGATATTATAATACAAGGAAAAATTAAAGATGTAATTGTATTATTGTAACTTACACTTGTAAGCCTTAACATAACAGAAAATACAAATATAAATATTATTCCTATCCAAAATGAAGGTATTGATATACTTAGGTTTAAAATAATATCCCAAAATTTACTGTATTTTTTCTTTTTATTTAAATAAAACGATAATAATATTGAGATTGTAAAAATAATTGCAAGTGAAATTAAAGATATCGCTATTGTAAGCGGTAACCTTTCAAGTATCAAATCTTTAACTGGTTGTGAATACTTAAAAGATATTCCAAAATCACCCATTATTGCTTTTTTCAACCATAAAAAATATCTAGTAATTAAAGGTTTGTCTAAACCTAATGTTTTTCTTAAAAGTTCTAAATTTTCATAAGAAGCATCAACACCTAATATACTGGTTGCAGGTTCTCCAGGTATAAGAGAAATAATGAAAAATGAAATAGTTGATATTATATATATACTAAAAATCATTTTTGCTATTTTTTTTATATAAAACATTAATTTTCTCCAAATTTTAACTTAGCAAAATTTATATAAGGAATTGCATATTGTGTATATCCTGAAATATTTTTTGAGTGAGCTACTATAAATGCAGGATCCATGATATATACGGATGAACCTTCGCTCACTAATATTTGTTGTGCTTTTTTGTAATTTTCAACTTTTTTGTTATCATCAGCTGTTTTTTTAGCTTCTGATATTAATTTATCATATTCTTTATTATTAAAGTTTATAAAGTTTCTTTTATAAGTACTTGTATATCTTCTTAAAATTGAATTTGGATCTAACTTACCGCTAAGACCTATTAATGTCAATTCAAAGTCTCTATTTGTATAAACTTCTTTTAACCAAGCAGAAAACTCCATTTCAACTATTTTAATCTTAACGCTCATTTTTTCAAATTGCGATTTTATAATTTGTGCTGTTTCAATATAAATTTTATCATTTGTAGGTATTTTTAAAGTATATGTTTTTCCCATAATACTCTCTCCATGTATACCTATTTCTGTTATATTGTCATTATAATACTTTTTAAGTATAGGACTCATACTTGAATAAATTTTTACTGAATTGTTATTTGAAGTTTTTGCTATTATATCATCTTTATTAATGTACGTTGCAAGACCAAGTCTTTCATTTTTAGGTACTTTTTCATTGTTTATACCCATCATAAATACCATGTTTTGCACTTGTTTTATAACAGTAAAGTTTTTAAGTTCTTTTTCTCTTTTTACATCTATTGTTGTTAAAAAGTTATATTCCCCACTTAATAATTTTAAAAAATTTGTTTGTGAATTTGGGCTTATATTTATATTTATAGTATTTATATTGGCTTTTTGACCATAATATTTATCAAATTTTTCCAATACTAATTTTTGTTCATTTTTATATGTTTTTATTTTATATGCACCTGTTCCATTTTCTTTAGTATCTATACTATAAAATGTTTTTTTACTTACTATTGCAGTAGTTAAATAATAAATAAATGATGAATCAGGTTCATTTAAATGAATTAAAAGAGTATTTTCATCTTTTGCTTCTATGCTTTTAATATTTTCAAATGCTTCTTGAAATTTTAATTCTTTAACTTTTTTTAAAGAAAATAACACATCGTCTAATACCAGTTTTTCGCCATTATGAAAATATACATCATTTCTTATAACAAATTCATATGTTAAACCATCATTTGACACTGAATAAGATTTTGCTATTGCTGGTACAACATCTCCATTTTCATCTGGCATGACTAATCCTTCATACACATTATACATTATTTGTTTACTATTACTTGAAACCAATTTATATGGATTTATACTATCAATATCTGTAGTCATTGCAGTATTTATACTACTATTTGATTGATTTATACCACAAGATAAAAACAAAAATAAAGTTGAAAATAAAGTTAAAAAATACTTCAATTTAAACGCCTCTTTCCTTTAAATAATGTTGGATAAATTATAGCATTATTAGCTGTTCTTAGCAACTTTTATTCATAAATCATCACCTATTTCATTGACAAACAATATTATATGAGATATAATATTAACAAAATAAAAGTCTAGAGGTGATAAAATGCAATTAACAAGTGATTTTTTAGAACTGTGTGTGCTTTCCAGTCTTGTAAATGATGATTTATACGGATATATTTTAACTCAATCATTACAAAATAAAATAAATATAAGTGAATCAACTTTGTATCCCGTACTAAGACGATTAAAAAGTAAAAACTTTGTAAGTTTTTATGATAAAAATTACCAAGGCAGAAATAGAAGATATTATAAAATAACAGAAAATGGACTTGAAGAATTAAAAAGGTATATAACTGAATGGGAAGAGCTACAACAACAAATTAATTCATTCCTTAAGGAGGCAAATTTATGAAAGCCAGAGAATTTATGAGAAATTTAGACAAATATTTGAAAGATTTTCCATATGATGAAAAAATAGAACTTTTCAAATATTATGAAGAGTACTTTCAAGATTTAAATTTAGAAAAAGATGATGAAATTCCTGAAAGTATGGATCCTAAAAAAATAGCAAATGATATATTATTAGAATACAATATAAGAAATACTAAAAATAATAAAAAAAGTTCCAATCCATTTTCATTTATGGTACTTTTAATTTTAACTATAATAGGAGCTCCACTTTCAATTCCAATAATTATAGCATTTATAGTAGTTTTATTTTCAATCATAGCTATTATATTCGCTTTAATTTTAGCTTTTGGTATATTAATATTTATTGTTCCATCAGTAATAATTTATTATACTGTATTCCTAGGTACATATGTAAGCTCACTAATAACTATCGGTTCTCTAATAACTACCTGTGGTTTAATGATCCTAACATATGGAATTATAAAATTCCTATTTAATATTATTGCTAATATTTATAATAAAATCTTAATTTGGATATATGATAAAATAAAAAAATAGAAAAGAGGTATTAATATGAAAAAATATATTTTGGCATTAATCCTTATAATAATAGGTGGTGCTTTGATAGTAAAAGGTATTTTACAAAATTTTCCTGTAAACTATTATAACTATACTAAAAATATTACTTTAGTTAAAAGTAATCTTAATGATAATTTAAAAGAAATTAATATAATTGATACTAACGCCATTTTAAGAATTAAAAAATCAGATCATAATTCTATTGAAGTAAATAATTATATTTCTTACGATTACGTTGATGGTAAACTTAATATACGACATATTCGTAAAAATAATAGAAAAGAAAATTACATATACATTACATACAAAGATAAAGTTAATTTAAATATTGAAAATTTTGCAGGTATAATTAATTATGATTTAACTGAAGGTTCTCATTCGTTTACTAATGTTGCCGGTACTATGCAACTTTTTGCAGACACTGATATAAATTACAATATAAACAATACTTTGGGTATAATAAATAATAATGTATCACTAAATCCTGATTCTTTAATAAAATTATTAATTAATAATTTTGTTGGAACAGCAGATATTATTAGAAAGGAATAAAAACATGACAAATAAAAATTTATATCGTAGCAGTACAAATAAAAAAATATTTGGAATAGCAGGAGGTATTGGCGAATATTTCAACATTGACCCTACTATAGTAAGAGTTTTATGGCTATTATCAATATTTTTAGGACTACCCATAATAATTTATTTCATACTTTATTTTATAATACCTGAACAAACAAATTATTGGGACTAAAATAAAAAAAATCACCATACAGTGATTAAAAATGGTGCCGCTTGCCGGAGTCGAACCAGCCACCTACTGATTACAAGTCAGTTGCTCTACCAGATGAGCTAAAGCGGCATAAGAATTATTAATATCATTATACTAAATTTACAATTGAAAGTCAATCATATTTATGTTATTATTAAAAAAAAGAAAAGGAGCTTTTTCAAATGAAAAAAGATATTAATAATACATATTTAACAATAGTTTTAAATATATTGTTAGCCGTTGCATCATTTATTACTATATATAATAAAGATAAGCTTACAGCATGGTTATTATCAATACTATTAATTCTTCCACCAGTAGTTGAGCTACTTTCATTAAGACAATTATTTAAAATTAATCCCAATCTAAAAAAAGAAAAATTAGATCCTTTTTATGATAAATTAGCTATTCTTTTATATCTTGGGAGTATAGCTTCATTTATAGCTTTTGCAATTTTATACAAAAAACTTAATGTAACAATCCTTTCTATTGGAATTATAATGTACACTTACGGTAATATAATAAAATCATGGTCTGTTGTAAGATATGACAAAAACATATTAGTGCATAGAAATAATACCGTGAATATATCAAAAATTTTAAACATTGACACTAATACTAATAATAAAACTGTAACAGTTAAATATTTTAACAATGATAAAGTAGTTCTTAAATTAAAAAGTCAAAAAGAAATTGAAAATATAGTACGAATTTTAAGAAGAAAATAAATATAATACAAAAAAACTGAACCTTTATGATTCAGTTTTTTTATTATCTATCTCTTCTATTAGTTATAAAGCTCTTATATTTTTTTACTGCTAAATGAGAGTCTATTTGTTGAATTAGATCTACTGCTACCCCAACTAATATTATTAGACTTGTTCCACCAAGCATAACAGGTAAATTAAGTACATATCCAAACCATAAGTTAGGTAATATACCAAGTATTGCTAGAAATACTGCTGTACCATATGTAATTAGTGTAACAATATTTTCTAAATAGTCAGCTGTTTCTCTACCTGCTCTTTTTAATGGTAGTGTTCCACCACTTTGTTTTAAACTATCTGCAACTTTATCAGGATCAAATACTATTGCTGTATAAAAGAATGAGAAAAGTATAATTAAAATTGCTGTTAGTGCTAAATATACCCATCCTGTTTGACCTAGAAGTTGGCTCCAATAAGCTTTTTTAGTCGCATCTTTAACAAGAAATGTTCCAATTGAAGTAGGTATAACCATAAGCATTGAAGCAAAGATTATAGGCATAACTCCAGCTGTATTGATTTTAATAGGTAAATATGTTTTTTTACCTACTGTACTTGGTCCTTGACCAAAGCCTCTACTAGATTTTCCTACATATTGTATAGGTATTCTTCTTTCTCCTAGTTGAATTATTACTAATATCACTATAAGTGCTATAAATAAAACAACAGAACTTGTTAATAATATTTGTCCTTTTGTTGATGAGTGTAGACTTGTAAATAAACGGTAAGCAACTTGTGGTAAATTAGAAACTATATTTAAAAATATAAGCATTGATGTTCCGTTTCCAATTCCTTTTATTGATATCCTTTCAGATAGCCACATAAGAAATGCTGCTCCACCTGTCATAAGTGCTACAGTTGTGATAGTAAATGTTATTCCTGGTTCAAGTACTATTTTTTGAGTTTGTAATAAAACAACACTAAATATTGATTGCCCAAACGCAATTAATATTGCAAGATATCTTGTCCATTGTGTAACTTTTTCTCTTTGTTTTCCACCTTCTCTTTGCATTTCTTCTATTTTAGGATATAAAACACCTAATAATTGAAATACTATAGATGCATTAATGTATGGTGCTATACCTAAAGAGAATATTGATGCTCTTTGTATTGCCCCTCCTGAAAACAAATCTAAAAATTGTGCTAATGGATTATTAGTAAACTGCTTAAATAGTGCCATATTAATTCCAGGAACTGTAATATGAATACCAATTCTGGCAACCATAAACATTAAAAGAGTGAATATAACTCTTCTTCTTAGCTCTCTTACTTTTACAATAGATTTTAGTCTTGTTGTAATTGCTTCAGATAATGTCAAACTAATCACTCCTTATATATAGGAAAAAAGTAAGTGAAAACTTACTTAATCCTAATTTTATTTTTTATTGTTTGATGCTATATTAGCATATGATTTAATAGCTTTAAGTTCTACAGATCCACCAGCTTTTTCAATATTTGCTTTTGCATTTGCAGATATTTTTTCAACAACAAAGTTTAATTTTTTATCTACTTGTGCATCACCAATTACTTTTAAAATGCTTGTGTATTCTCTATCTCTTAGTCCACCCTCTGTATATTTTACAATAAATCTTGGATTTTTTAACACACCTTTTTCAACTAATGTTTCAATAGCTACTGTTTCTCCATCTTCAAATTTATCAACTATATCTTTAAGGTTTAAAACTATCATATCTTTTTTGAAAGCAGAATTTGAGAATCCTCTTTTAGGTATTCTTCTTATTAAAGGCATTTGTCCACCTTCAAATGCAGCAGAAACATAAGAACCAGATCTTTGTTTTTGCCCATTATGACCTTTACCAGCTGTTTTTCCCCAACCAGAACCGTGTCCTCTACCTATTCTCTTTCTTTCTTTTTTTGATCCTTCGGCAGGTCTTAATTCGTTAATATTCATTTGATATTAAACCTCCTCTACTTTAAGTAAATAAGAAACTAATTTTATTTTCCCTTTTATATCGTCTGTTAAATTATGTTCCACACTACTATTAATTTTATTTAATCCTAGTGATTTTACAGTTGTTATATGATTAGGCTTTCTTCCATTAATTCCTTTTACAAGTGTTATTCTTACTCTAGACATTAATTTTTCCTCCTAGCCTATCTAATTATTTCTTCTATTGTTTTTCCTCTAAGTCTTGCTATTTCTTCTATTGATCTTATTTTTGATAACCCATCTAATGTTGCACGTGCTACGTTATCTTTATTTCTTGATCCCCTAATTTTTGTTAGTACATCTGTTAATCCAACTAGTTCAAGAAGTTCTCTTGTTGCAGAACCTGCAATAACTCCTGTCCCTGCTGTTGCTGGTTTTAATAATACAGATGTTGAATTAAATTTACCTATTTGTTCATGAGGAATTGTTCCACCTTTTAATGAAACATTTATCATACTTTTCTTAGCAGATGCTATCGCCTTTTTAATTGCATCAGGTACACCATTTGCTTTTCCTAATCCTATTCCTACTTTTCCTTGCCCGTCTCCTACAGCAGCTAATACAGAGAATGAAATTCTTCTTCCTCCTTTAACTGTTTTAGAAACTCTACTTATTCTTAAAAGACTTTCTTTGTATTCATTAGTCTTAACTTCCTTAGCCAAAATAAATCCTCCTTATCCTTAGAATTTTAACCCTGCTTCTCTTGCAGCGTCAGCTAAAGCTTTTACTTTTCCTGTGTAAATATATCCACTTCTATCAAATACAACAGTTTCTATTCCTTTTTCTAACGCTTTCTTAGCGATTCTTTCACCAATAACTTTAGCAGCTTCTATGTTTGATCCTGCTTCTACTTTTCCATTTTTTTCTATTGTTGATGCAGATACCAAAGTAACTCCATTAACATCATCTATTATTTGAGCAAAAATATTTTTTAAACTTCTGTAAACAGAAAGTCTAGGTCTCTCAGCAGTTCCATTTACTTTGTTTCTTATTCTAGCGTGTTTTTTCGCTCTTAAACTATTTCTGTCTATTCTTTTATACATATTAAACTACCTCCTATCCTTTCTTACCTTCTTTTCTTATAATTGTTTCATCAGCATACTTAACACCTTTTCCTTTATAAGGTTCAGGAGGTCTTTTTGCTCTTATATTTGCTGCAATTTGTCCAACTAATTGTCTGTCTATTCCACTTACTGTTATTTTAGTATTTCCTTCAACAACAAAATTAATTCCTTCAACAGCTTCAATTTCAACTGGATGTGAATATCCTAAAGCTAATGTAAGTCCTTTACCGTTAGCTTGTACTCTGTATCCAACCCCAACTAATTCTAATTTTTTAGAAAATCCTTCACTTACTCCAACTATCATATTGTTTAAGTTTGCTCTTGTTGTTCCGTGTAATGATCTTGTGAATGGTAAATCATTTGGTCTTTCACAAGTAATTTCATTACCTTCAATGTTTATTTTAATTAAATCAGAAAATTCTCTGATTAAAGTTCCTTTAGGTCCTTTAACTGTGTAAATATTTTCATTTTTTGTTATTTCAACACCTGCTGGTATTGTTATAACTTTTTTACCAACTCTTGACATTTTTCCTCCTAAGCATTAATTTCCACAGTGTACTACCATGCGTAGCAAATAACTTCTCCACCAACACTGTGCTTTCTGCATTCTTTATCAGTTAAAACTCCCTTAGGTGTTGAAACTATTGCTATTCCTAATCCACCTAATACTTTTGGTAAGTTTTCTACTGAACTATATACTCTTCTTCCAGGCTTTGATATTCTCTTTAAACCTTTGATAACTGCTTCGCCATCAACATATTTAATAGAAACAACTATATCTTTTTTAGCCCCTTCTTCTTTGATTTCGTAATCTACTATATATCCTTCATTTTTTAATATGTTTGCTATGCTTTCTTTTATATTAGAAAATGGTATTGCAACTGTACTGTGTTTAGCTGCATTTGCATTTCTTATTCTTGTAAGCATATCTGCAATAGGATCTGTTAAATTCATTTTGTCCTCCTCTCAAATATTACCAACTTGATTTAGTAACTCCAGGTATTGCTCCTTCACCAGCTAATTGTCTGAACATAACTCTTGATATTCCAAATTCTCTCATATACCCTCTTGGTCTACCATTAACTTGGCATCTATTTCTATGTCTAGTTGGCGATGCGTTTCTAGGCAATTTTTGTAATTCTAAGATTGCTTCTTTGTCGCCTTTTTTAGCTGCTGCTTTTAATTCTGCTCTTTTAGCAGCATATTTATTTATAATTCTTTCTCTTTTCAAATTTCTTTGAACCATAGCTACCTTAGCCATTTAATTTTGCACCTCCTATTATTTTACAAAAGGCATTCCAAATGCTCTTAATAATGCTCTTCCTTCTTCATCAGTTTGTGCTGATGTTACAATAGTTACTCCTAAACCTAAAACTTTATCAACTTTATCAATTTCAATTTCAGGGAATACTATTTGTTCTTTTATTCCTAATGTATAATTTCCTCTACCATCAAATGCTTTTGCAGAAACTCCTTCAAAGTCTCTAACTCTTGGTAATGCTATATTGATTAATCTGTCTAAAAATTCATACATTCTTTCTTTTCTTAATGTAACACTAACCCCTATTTTTTGACCTTCTCTTAATTTAAATCCAGCTTCAGATTTTCTAGCTTCTCTTGGAACAGGTTGTTGTCCTGTAATTTGTGCCATTTCTCTCATAGCAGTTTCAATTAACTTACTATTGTTTACAGCTTCTCCAACTCCCATGTTTACTACTATTTTTTCAATCTTAGGAACTTGCATAATGTTACTTATATTAAGTTCTTTCATAAGATTTGCTATTATTTCTTCTTTATATTTTTTTTGTAATCTTGGAATGTATTTATCTGCCATTAGTATCCTCCTCTCCTATATTTCTTTACCAGATACAACTGATACTCTTACTTTTTTTCCATCTTTTATTTCATGTCTTATTCTTGTTGCTTTTTTAGCATCTGCGTCCCAAAGCATAACTTTAGATGAGAAAATAGGCATTTCTCTTTCAACAATCTCACCTTGTGTGTTCATTTGATTAGGCTTAATATGTTTTTTCTTGATATTAACACCTTCAACTATTATTTTTCCAGTTTTAGGGAAAACCTTTAATACTTTACCGATTTTTCCTTTGTCTCCAGTTTGTCCTGATTTTTCACTTCTTAGTTCTTTGTTTGATTTACCTGATATTACTACAACTGTATCTCCAGTTTTAACGTGTAATTTGTTTGGTACTGACTTTATTTTTGACTTAATCACTTTATAAGCCTCCTTCCTAAAGTACTTCTGGAGCTAATGATACTATCTTCATAAAGTTCTTAGCTCTTAATTCTCTTGCTACAGGACCAAATATTCTTGTTCCTTTTATTTCTAATGCAGCATTTAAAATTACTCCTGCATTATCATCAAATTTTATATATGAACCGTCTTGTCTTCTTGTTTCTTTTCTTGTTCTTACTATAACGGCTTTAACTACATCACCTTTTTTAACATTACCGTTAGGTATAGCTTCTTTAACTGATGCAACAACTATATCTCCAAGTCTT
The DNA here is from genome assembly GCF_001517835.1 of Caviibacter abscessus. Classification (NCBI taxonomy): domain Bacteria; kingdom Fusobacteriati; phylum Fusobacteriota; class Fusobacteriia; order Fusobacteriales; family Leptotrichiaceae; genus Caviibacter; species Caviibacter abscessus. The sequence continues at coordinate 5,383 of NZ_LOQG01000038.1, read as the reverse complement.
CCGAATCTTCTTCTTGATCCTCCAAGTACTCTTATAACCATTATTTTCTTAGCACCAGTATTATCTGCAACGTTTAGTATTGTTTGTTGTTGAACCACTACAGTTCCTCCCCTCTCATTATACTACTATTTTGCTTTTTCAATTATTTCTACTACTCTCCAGTTTTTTTCTTTACTTAAAGGTCTAGTTTCCATAATTCTTACTTTATCTCCGATTTTACATTCATTTTTTTCATCGTGAGCTTTATATTTTTTAGAAAATTTAACTCTCTTTTTATATAATTTATGCAGTTTCATTGTTTCTTCTACTACAACTACCGTTTTGTCCATTTTATCAGAAACAACTACACCTTCTCTGACTTTTCTTTCGTTTCTTTCCACAACGAAACCTCCTATTTTTTCTCAGTTAATATTGTCTTTATTCTAGCAATATCTCTTTTTATAGTTCTAATTTTTGCTGTATCTTGTAATTGTCCTAATGTTTTTTGTAATTTTAAGTTGAATAATTCTTGTTTCATTTCTTTAACTTGAGCTTCTAATTTATCAACTGATAATTCTCTTATTTCTTTAGCTGTCATTAGTTTTCACCACCTACTTCTTTTCTTACGAACTTAACTTTTATAGGTAATTTATGTCCTGCTTTTCTTAGTGCTTCTTTTGCTTTTTCTTCGTTCACTTCACCAACTTCAAATAGGATTTTACCAGTTTTAACTACTGCAACCCAACCTTCAGTGTTACCTTTACCTTTACCCATTCTTGTTCCTTCAGGTCTTTTTGTGTAAGGTTTATCAGGGAATATTCTTATCCAAATTTTACCTTCTCTTTTAAAAGTTCTATTTATAGTAATACGACAAGCTTCTATTTGTCTTGATGTTATCCATCCAAACTCTTTAGCTGCAAGTCCGAAATCTCCAAAAGCTACTGTGTTACCTTTTGTTGCGATTCCACCAATTTTTCCTCTAAATTGTTTTCTATATTTTGTTCTCTTAGGTATTAACATTATTTGTCTTCTCCTTCCTTTTTAGTTGGAAGAACTTCTCCATTGAATATCCATACTTTGATTCCAAGTGAACCGTAAGTTGTATTTGCTGTTGCAGTTGCATAATCAATGTCTGCTCTTAATGTGTGTAATGGTACTCTTCCAGATAATGACCATTCACTTCTTGCGATTTCAGCTCCATTTAATCTTCCTGAAACCATAACTTTTATTCCTTTTACTCCTGATTTCTCAGCTCTTTGTATAGCTTGTTGTACTGCTCTTTTATAAGCCACACGTTTTTCAATTGAAGTTGCGATATTTTCAGCAACAAGTTGTGCATTTTTATTAGGAACTTTAACTTCTAAAGCTTTAGCACGAACTTTTTTACCAGTTAATTTTTCAAGTTTTGATTTTAAGGCTTCAATTTCTTCACCTTTTCTACCAATTAAAACTCCGGCTTTTGCAATTTCAACTATAACAGTTATTTCAGTTGCTGAGTTTCTTTCAATGAATATATTAGAAACCCCTGCGTTATAATAATTTTTCTTTATGTATTCTTTTATTTTTAAATCTTCATGTAAGTTATTTAAGTATTCTTTCCCTTGAGCAAACCAATTTGAATTCCAAGTTTTAATAATTCCAATTCTTAGTCCTCTAGGATCCACTTTTTGTCCCACAGATTTACCTCCTATACTTTAATTATTTTTCCTCAGCTCTTTCATCAACTTCAACAGTGATGTGTGCTAATGGTTTTCTAATAATATCCGCTCTACCCATAGCTCTTGGGTTCATTCTCTTAAGAACTGGTCCTTTGTCTATTAGTATTTTTGATATATATAATTTATCTGGATTCATTCCAAAATTGTGTTCTGCATTTGCAATAGCAGATTTTACAGTTTTTAATATTAATGGTGCTGCTTTTTTATTAGTAAATCTAAGAATGTTTAACGCATATAAAACGTCTTTTCCTCTTACTATGTCCGCAACTAATCTTGCCTTTTGTGGGCTTAATCTTTGGTAACTTAGTTTTGCTTTTGCTGCCATTTTTTCTCCTTTCGGTTTTATATAAGAACTAGAATGTACTTCTAGTTCTTATTCCTATTTTTTCTTATCTTTTTTATCTTTTCCATGACCGTAGAATGTTCTAGTCGGTGCAAATTCACCTAATTTATGTCCTATCATTTCATCTGTAACATATACAGGTATATGTTTTTTACCGTTATATACTGCAAATGTGTGTCCTATAAATTGAGGATATATTGTTGATCTTCTTGACCATGTTTTAATAACTTGCTTTTTTTCTCCCATTGCTTCAACTTTTTCTAATAAGTAAGCATCAACAAAAGGTCCTTTTTTTAATGAACGAGCCATTTTTCCTCCTTAAATTAAACGTCTTATTTTTTTCTTCCTCTTACTATGAACCTATCACTAGTTTTCTTACCTCTAGTTTTCTTACCAAGTGCTGGTTTACCCCAAGGTGTAACTGGTGATTTTCTACCAATTGGAGATCTTCCTTCTCCCCCTCCGTGTGGGTGATCCACAGGGTTCATTACTGATCCTCTTACATGAGGTTTAACACCTAAGTGTCTGTTTCTTCCAGCTTTTCCTAATGATACTAATGAATGTTCAGAGTTTCCAACTGTTCCAACTGTTGCCATACATTCTTTGTGAATTAATCTTAATTCTCCTGAAGGTAATTCAACGTGACAGTAAGTTCCTTCTTTAGCTACTAATCTTGCAGCAGTTCCTGCTGATCTTGCTAATTGTCCACCTCTACCAGGTATTAATTCAAGATTATGAATTTGTGTACCAACTGGTAAATCTTTTAATTTAAGAGCATTTCCTGGTTTTATTTCAGCTTCACTACCAGCTAAAACTATATCACCTTTTTTAAGTCCGTTTGGAGCTAATATATATCTTTTTTCACCATCTACATAGTGTAATAAAGCAATATTGGCTGTTCTGTTTGGATCATATTCTATTGTTGCAACCTTTGCAGGTATTCCAATCTTGTTTCTTTTCCAGTCAATTATTCTGTATAATCTCTTGTGTCCTTTTTGTCTGTTTCTTCCTGTTCTGTGACCGTAGTTATCAATTCCATAAGCAGAATTTAACGGTTCAACTAAACTTTTTTCAGGTCTAACTTTATCTAGTTCTACGTTAACTAGTATAGACATATGCCGAGTCCCACTAGTAACTGGCTTCATTTTTCTAATAGGCATATTACTTTCTCCTTCCAATTATTTAAACCTATAATATACAACACATTCTCGTGTGTTATTCAACAATGCTAGACAAAAATAATGTGCCTAGTCATTTTATACAAAAAATATTATATCATAAATTATATTTTTTTTCTACTTTTTTCTTATATTTCAAAAGCAGCTATTTTTTCACCTTCAGCTAATTTAACTATAGCTTTTTTGTATCCTGAAATTGTATATACAGTTGCTCTTGATCTTGCAGTTTTTGGTTTTACATTTAATGTATTAACTGATAATACTTTAACAGAAAATAATTTTTCTACTGCATTTTTTATTTCTAATTTATTTGCTTTTTTATCAACTATGAAAACATATTCGTTGCTGTTTAATAAGTCTCTTGCTTTTTCTGTATTAAGTACAGGTTTTTTAATAATATCATAAATAGTCATATTATCCTAGCACCTCCTCTATATTTGAAAGAGCTTGTTTAGTGATTACTATTTTTTCGCTCTTTAATAGCCAGTAAACACTAATTTCATTAGGCATTAATACGAAAGTCTTTTCAATGTTTCTAACTGATAAATATAAATTGTAATCCATATCAGTAGTGAAATCATTTACTATATATAATTGCTTTTCTTGATTTAAACCAACTTTTTTACCAAATTCAACAAGTGTTTTTGTTTTTGGTCTTTCTAAAGTATAATCATCTAATACAATAACTTGTCCTGCTTGTATTCTAGTAGCTAAAGCTGATCTTAAAGCTAATTTTCTTGCTTTTTTATTTACTTTCTTTTCATATGATCTTGGTTTAGGACCATTAACTACTCCTCCACCTACCATGTTTGCTGCTCTTGTAGAACCTTGTCTTGCTCTACCTGTTCCTTTTTGTCTAAAAGGTTTTCTTCCTCCACCAGAAACTTCAGCTCTTGTTTTTGTTGAAGCTGTTCCTTGTCTTAATGCTGCAAGTTCTGCTGTTAATACTTCGTGCATTAAATGTGTATTTGGTTCAATACCAAATATATTTTCATTAATTTCAACAGTTCCTGCACTTGAACCGTCTAATTTATATACATTTAAATTAATAACTGACATTGTTTACTCCTTCCAATTTTAGTATTTTTTTACTGATTTCTTTATCACTAAGTATCCATTTTTTGGACCTGGTACTGCACCTTTAACTAATAGTAAGCTATTAGCTTCATCATATTTAATAACTTGAAGATTTTGAATAGTTACATTTTCATTTCCTAATCTTCCTGCCATTCTTTTACCTTTAGGAACGTTACTGTTTGATGCTGCTCCCCCTGCATTTGATCCTCCAAGTCTGTGGTTTCTTGAAACCCCGTGTGTAGCTCTGTTTCCACCGAAGTTATGTCTTTTCATAACACCCGCAGTACCTTTACCTTTTGACACACCTTGAATATCAACAAATTCTATTGTTTCTAATGAAGCAACAGTAAATTCTTGACCTAGTGAATAGTTTTCAGTTGAATCTACTCTAAATTCTTTTACAAACTTTTTAGGAGTAATTCCTGCCTTTTTGAAAACACCCATTTCAGGTTTAGTTGTATTTTTTTCTTTTTTTTCATCAAATGCTAATGTTATAGCATTATATCCTTCTTTTTCCATTGTTTTAACTTGAACTACGAAACTTGGACCTGCTTCTATTACTGTAACAGGTATTAATTTTTCGTTTTCAAAGATTTGTGTCATACCAATTTTTTTACCTAATATCATTTATATTTCCTCCTTAATATATTGGTTGGGAATACCCAACTTGTATCAAAGTGTCCTTAAACACAATTAATTTTGTTTTATTTCAATTCCAACTCCTGATGGTAAGCTAAGTGAACTTAAAGCTGTCATAACTTGTTGGCTTGAATTGTTAATTTCAATAAATCTTCTATGTATTCTCATTTCAAATTGTTCTCTCGAATCTTTATTAACGTGAACTGATCTTAATACTGTGTATTTTTTTATTTTTGTTGGTAAAGGCATAGGTCCTACAATTTCAGAACCAGCTTTTTTAATAACTTCAGCTATTTTTTTAGCAGATTGATCTAACAATTTGTGGTCATAAGATTGAAGATGTATACTTAATTTATTTTCCAAAATTTTTCCTCCTATTTTATTTCTACAAGGGGCATAAAGCCCCTTATAGCAGTGTTTTCAAATTTTATTAAATGTATTTTATTTTT